>JAFLCF010000239.1 GCA_017303735.1 Anaerolineae bacterium | reverse complement strand
GTGCATGGGATGAAGGCTACTCATTTGCCTTTATTCAGGAATTTTCCACCGGACCCAAATACGGGAACGGCAAAGATTACATCATCCCCAAAGATGGTCCTTTCACCAAACCCGGTGAAACCCGCACATTCACCGTCACCTTGAAAGCGCCCAAAGAACCCGGCGAATACATCTGGTATTACAAGATCAAAGATGATGCCGGTCAATTCTTTGGCTCGTTGGTCTGGGTCAAGATCATCTCGGTAGTGAAATAGAAAGCAGGGAACCTCATGAAAAGAACTCTCGCCTTTCTTACGGCAGCAATTCTCCTCGCTGCCTGCGCCCCCGCCACACCGGTAGAACCAACTCCGGATGTGAATGTCATCCGCACCTCGGCGGCAAGCACAGTCGTTGCAGAATTTACCTTGACCGCCGCCTTCTTCACACCCACTCCTCAACCATTGCCCACAGAGACCCCCACACAGCAGTTTCTTCCTGCCACAGAAACCCCTGCCGCCATCTTCACCCTCGACCCAACTCAGGCGGCGCTTACCCCCGAGGCACTGTGTGACGATTACGACTGGGATGCTACAACTCTTGACGTCACTATTCCTGATGGTACCCCCATGACGCCAGGTCAGGAATTCGTCAAGACTTGGAAAATAAAAAACATAGGTATCTGTACCTGGGATACAAGCTACAAAGCCATTTATGCGTATGGAAATCCATCAAACGAACGGATGAGCGCACAGCCCATTCCGCTTGCAGTGCTCGTTGCACCGGGACAAGAAGTGGAAGTTTCAGTTCAATTCAAAGCTCCTACTACACCAGGAGAATACACGCTATGGTGGCAGATGGTAAACGCTAAAGGTATCCCATTTGGAAAAGCAGGAAAACAGTTTGGCGTAAAGATCGTTGTCCAATAATCTTTCATCACTCAAGCAAGCCATAAAGGAAAAATCAAACCAGCTGGGATTTGTCCTGGCTGGTTTTACTTCTTGTGAACCGCCCGCCCACTTCAATATCTTTCAGGAATGGCTGGATTCGAATCATCACGCCACGATGGACTACCTCGCCTCAGAACGAAGCCGGTCACGCCGTGCCGACCCAAGCCTGATCCTCCCCGAATGCAAATCAATTTTAGTGCTGGCATTGCCTTATACACCAGCGGTCAGTGGTCAACGGTCAGATTTCAACATCGCAGCCTATGCGTTGGGCGACGACTATCACGATGTCATCCCGCCGCGTTTGAAAGAGATCGTTCAATTCATCGAAGAACAAGTTGGGCATTCTGTTCCCAATCGTTACTATACAGATACCGGTCCGATCCTCGAACGCGAACTGGCACAACGCGCCGGGCTCGGGTGGATCGGCAAAAACTCCATGCTTATCAATCCGCAGGCAGGTTCCACATTCCTGCTTGCAGAGATTCTGCTTGGCATCCAGATCGAACCCGATGAGCCTTTCACTACTGACCATTGTGGTACCTGCACACGCTGCATCGATGCCTGTCCTATTCAGTGCATCCTCCCCAACCGAACCATAAATTCAAATCGCTGCATCTCCTATCTCACCATCGAAAACAAGGGAGACATTCCCGAAGATTTACGTGAACCTGTTGGTAATTGGGTTTTCGGATGTGACATCTGCCAGCAAGTCTGCCCGTGGAATCGATTCGCCCATCCCGCCGACCCTGCCCTTGCGCCATCCATTCCGCTTCCTGTTCTGACCTCAGACCTGACTCTGACATCCTCCGAGTTTAATCAACGCTTCAAACGTTCTCCGATCAAACGTGCCAAGCGGCGTGGATATTTGCGCAACCTTGCTGTGGCAGTTGGCAATATCGGAAACAAGAATGATTTACCCACTCTTGAACAGGCTGCACAAGATGAAGAAATTCTTGTGCAATCTCACTCACGGTGGGCATTACAAAAAATCAATAGGTGACAGTCACTTTAAAAGTGACTGTCACCTTATAAGGGACATCATGAACAAACTTCTTATTGCCACTAATAATCAAGGAAAAGTATTGGAACTTCAAGAACTATTGACAGGTTCTGGTATCGAATTTGTGACACCTGCTCAGATCAACCTACAGCTTGAAGTAGTGGAAGACGGCTCTACATACCAAGAGAACGCCGGAAAGAAAGCCCTCGCCTTCGCCCAAGCCAGCGGATTAATTTCCCTTGCCGATGATTCCGGGCTCGAAGTGGATGCCCTTGGCGGTGCACCGGGGTTGTATTCCGCGCGATATTCCCCAAAACCGGGTGCAAAAGATAAAGACCGCCGAGATTTTCTGCTCGAGAATCTCAAAGACAAGCCGCACCCATGGAGGGCACATTTCCATGCCACGATCGCAGTTGCCACACCCTATGGAGAGATCGAATTTGCGGAGGGCAACTGCTATGGTGAGATCATCCCAGAAGAACGTGGAACTGGCGGCTTTGGGTACGATCCCATTTTTTTGATGAAGGATCTCGGAAGAACCATGGCAGAGTTGGACATGGAAGAAAAGAACAGACTCAGTCATCGCGCACTGGCTGTCTTTGCGGCAATGCCTATTTTGAAAAAATTGTTTTCGGCATAAAACGAAGTGACAGTCACCTGTGAGGTGACTGTCACTTTTTTTTAGGGCAGGTAAAAGCCTAATTGTTAGAATCAATTATCGGCTAGGAAAGAGGCGGGAGCCCGTCTAGAAATTGCTTCATTATTTTTGCGACAGCTTCCGGTTGTTCAAGCATGAGCATGTGCCCGGTCTTTTCCAGAAGATGGAGCTGGGCGTGGGAGATTTTTTCTGCAAGGGTTTTTGAGAACTTGGGCGGTGTCATCACATCGAGCATACCGCAGGCAAGGAGAGTGGGAAGGTGAATGGTGGACAGACGCTCAGTCACATCAAAAGAATCACAAGCGAGAAGATCACCCAATAAGGTTTGTGGTTTCAACTTAAGCATGGCTTCGGTGGAAAGACGTATAAGGTCTTTGGATGTGTCGAGGTGAAAGCTATATTCATTGATCAGCCTGACAGCTTCGGCGAACGTTGCGGGGTCTTTTGCTTTCTCAAGGATCAGAGGCGAGACGCGCAACTTTGCGCCAGCGCCGAGCAATGCCAGTGCAGAAAACTCTTCAGGATGATCGAGCGCCAGAGTGAGGGCAATTGCACTGCCCATTGAGTGACCAACGATCATTGGCTTTTGAATTTTATTTTGGCGCAAGAAGGTCAACACACCCTCAGCATAGTTCTGAATGGATGAACTGCCTTCGCCTTGAGACTCTCCATGCCCGGGCAGGTCGAGTGTGTAAACCGTTTCCCCATCCAATCGTCGTAAATACGGGTGCCAGGATAAAAAACTGCCGCCTGCACCGTGAATAAGGATCAACGGTGGGCGGCTGGGGTCAATTTCTTTTGGCTGGTGAAATGAATAGTGAATGCCTTGCGCGAACGGCATGGCTTATGCGGTCCTGCGGGCGTGATGCAATCGGTCGGCGGCATCTTCGGTGAGCGGGATGTAAACCTGCACGTTCGTTCCCTTGCCCGGCGCTGAGTCGATGTTGAGCAGACCATTCACCAATTCGGCGCGCTCACGCAGGTTAACCATACCCAGGCTGCTGCTGGAACGTTTTTCGTAATTCTGCGCCACGGCTTTAACATCGAACCCGGCGCCGTTATCTTTGATCTCCAATAACAAGATGCCTACTTCCACCTGGCGCAACCGCACTGTGATGGCTTCTGCCGCGGCATGTTTGCGGGCGTTGTTAACTGCCTCTTCAATGATGTAGAAAAGAACGCCTTGTTTTCCCATTTCGAGTTGTTGGGAGGCGCGTTCATCGATCTCTACTATCACACGCTGTGAGAACGTCTCCATCATCTTATCCGCCATCGATTGAATGGCAGCGGCAAGTCCCTGCGATTCAAGAATGAGCGGACGCAAGGTAAAAAGCATATGACGGATCTCTTTGGTGGTGCGATGCGCCAACTCTTCAAGTTTGACGAGTTCTTCATTCGCCATTTTAGGATCTTTTTGCAGCATACGGCGGGAAATATTCAATCGCATTGCCATGGCTGCAACAGACTGGGTGGGTCCATCATGCAAGTCACGCGCCAGTTTCTTGCGCGCCTCTTCGTATACATCCGCGAGGCGTTCCTTTTCCTCCACAAGATCTTGGTAAAGGCGGGCGTTTTGAATGGCAATGACCGCCTGCCGCCCGATGATATCGAGCAGTTTGGAGCGTTCGGTGTTGAAAAAATCAGGTTCGGGGTGTGCAAAGAGAAGCACCCCATAAACGTTAAATCCGCTTCGCAAAGGGAAGGCATATCCGCTGGTGCAATTACGAAATGCCACCACTCGCCCCAGTTCCTGATCGTAGCCGATATCTTTGAAGCCGATGGGTTCGCCTTCGTCGAGCGCTTTTTTGAGGATGCCCTCAGCGCCATCAAAGGTGATGCGCATGTCGGCGTTGGTAAAGCGCCGAGCCGAGCCAACACGTAACTTTCCGGCATTGAAGAGCATTACAGCTCCCACCAACGGGTCACTCGTCGTTTGTTCAGGTTCCACATTCGGGTTCAGTGCCGAAGCGCTCATATCCAAAGCAGAGTCGAGCACACGTTTGTAACTTAGCGTAGTCGAGAGAGTAGAGGTCAGTTCATAAATGGCACGCATGCGTTCGTTTTGGATGGCGCGTTTCTTTTCTTCGGCATCCACCCATAGGGCACGGTTTTGGCGCATATGATCCATCATCCTGCGCCCGATAAAACCGAACAGAATGCCCAACAAACTCAAAATGCCTGCGATCAAGATCGAAAGCGAAAGTTCTCCATCCAATTGATACCCGGTATAGACAACAAGCCCAGAGAACAGGAGGGAAGTAACCACCGCCCCCACGATCTCAAAATAGATCGAGCCAGTAAGGATCGGGAGCAGCCCTGCCCAGAAGGCAGGTCCGCGAATGCCGCCTTGCACCCAGAAAAATATACCAGTTAGGACCAGGTCTACCAAAATATTCAAACGGCGGTGATACGATGTGCGCACATTCAACCCAGCCAGTGCGGTCATCGCCAAATTCCAAAGGATCAGCAGCCCCAACGTCCATGCAGAGCCTATCTCAAGTTTTTGCCCCAGACCCAAGGAAACGGTAAGACCCACCAGCATGATCCAGCGTAGTGAAATGGCGAACCAGTCTGCCATGTAGGGGGTTTCAAATCGTTTCATCATTGCTTGCCTATCATAACGAAAAAGTCCGGGTTCAGCAACTTTCTTGACGTTACAGTCAGATTACACCTAAACCGTATCGTACCCCATTCGTTCGAGATATTTAATGAGTTTGCCCAGTAAAGCTCGTTTCTGCTCAACTGTATACGCCTCTTTGTAGCGTCCGATCTTTCCTTTATAGAAATGCAAACCTTGTTGGTCATCATTCGCGCCGGGGCGATATTGCTCGATCACCGCGCGGACCTCAGGCTTGTTTGCATCCAACTTTAGGTGCTCCACCAATTTGGCAGATTCAACGTCGTAATTCGTGAGTAGGTCTTCATAGCGGGCGATCAGCACGTTCTTCTCACCCATCCACTTCTCCCAAATACGGACGTATTCCATCATAAAATCGACACTTTTCTCGAAATCAGAAAGATGCGAAAAAGCATTCGGGCGTCCCTTGGCAAGCGCGCGTTGACCGTAGTCAAATGCCGAGAGCATGGCGTCACGCGGGTCACGATAGATATAGGTAATTCGTAACAATCCCAAGGAAGCAAGTAAACGCGAAGCCGAAGAAGGACCCGCATGAGCTTTGATCACAAAAGTATTGCCCATCAATGCGGGCAACGTCACCATCGCCAAACGACGCGGGGAAAGCACGCCGATATTGCAATTCACCTCAGTGAGAATTTTTTGCAGCCCATACTTTTTGCGAATGTCCTGCGCATCGGCACAGCCCGTGGTTTTCATCAGGTCGTGAATGAGGTTATAGTGCCAGCCCGACCCGGCGCGCGGCATTCCAACAGAGAGAACGATCATGAAACTTCCT
>JAFLCF010000238.1 GCA_017303735.1 Anaerolineae bacterium | reverse complement strand
GCGGTGAAAATTTTGCCGGGCGTGTGGAGCCGTTCATGCTCACCATGGAAAGCGGCGCTTCTTGCGGTCCGCATGATATTGTCCATTCAGGGCATGAATTTGTCTTCTGTCTGCGCGGGCAATTGGAGTACACGGTGGAAAAGGAGACCTTCCGCCTCGAACCGGGGGATAGCCTGCTCTTTGCTACCAGGCTTCGTCATCGCTGGAAGAATCCCACCAACACGGTCACGAACGCCCTCATCATCATTTCTGGCTTTGAAGAAGGCGAGGAACTTCATGCCATGCATTGGAAGAAATAAAAAAAGAAACAGGAAAGAAGAAAGAAAAAATAATTAACCCCAAATTTAATATGGGACGCGGACGAGTGCGGATTTACGCGGAAAAAATCCGCGTTTTCAGCGTTTATCCGCGTCCTATTTGCTCTTAAAAACAAACTCACCCTCGAAAACCTTAATTTCGGGGTGAGCCATTTTTGATAATGTAACTACTAAACTAATTAACGGTCGCACTACTTACGCGTACATGCCCCAGTCTAATGCGGAGGGGTCTTCCATCATGGAGAAGTCCCACATTTCCATGCCCATTTCTACGGTGACGGGCATATTCAAACCTTCAGTAGCTTTGGCTTTGGTCATTTCGATCATGGCGGGACCATAGGGGCAGAAGGGCGTGGTCAGGATCATTTTGAGTCTTGCCATGCCATTTTCAACTTCGATATCGCGTACAAGACCGAGTTGAATAATATTCATTCCGATTTCAGGGTCTACGACCTCTGATAAGCTCGCCCGAGCCTGTTTGACCATGTCAGGGTGGGTTGTGTGCAGGGTCCATTTAATTTCATTGATCTGCGGTTCACTCATAATTACCTCTTGATTATTTTGTTTTTAAAGCCGGTTGAACGACATAGGTACAATGCGCGCCGCCGTTCAAGATGCACTGTACTTTATTAACAGGAAGCGCCAGCATTTTCGAGATCAAGGTTTGGTCTACTGTGCAGACTTCAGGGTGAGCGATACCGATCTGATAATACGGGCAGGAAATTTCGTGGATCTGGTACTGCGTACCTTTCTTTTCCCATTCCACAGTAAACCCTTCCTGCGCTAATAACTCTTTGACGAAGTCAAGGCGCTCTTCCATACTTAGCCCTTTGATATCGTTGGCATACTCACTCACGAGATCGTCCGCGATCTGCCCGAATAACTTACTGATCATCGGACCGGGCATGCTTTCTTTCATTTGGGAGATGAGGCGAGTGGTGAGACGCAAATAGCGGGTGGGGAAGCGTTCCATGCCATCGTTGGTTAACAGATACACCAGGCGTGGACGTCCCACCCCGTGGCGTTCCTCCTGCGACTCAACCAACCCTTCCATTTGCAGGTTCGTCAGGTGATGGCGCACAGAGATCGGGTTAATGCCGACGGCTTCTGCCAGATCATTGATCGTGGATTTTGGCTTTTTCAGTAAAGTTTGTAAAATCTTGTCTCGCGTAGATTTCATACAGGGCAGTATAACTGCCCTGTATGGTCTTGTCAATATATTAGATAAATATCATAAAAATCATGACCGGCAATCCGTTACTTCGCATTCAACGAGAATACTTGCGACCAAGCACTCCAATTTCCGGCAGCGTCTACAGAGCGCACTCGCCAGTAATGCGTTCGCAACAGCAGGGTTTTTGTTTGGAGGGTGGTTCTGGTCGTGGTTGCAGAAAAATCGATGTTCGAAAAATCTGCATTATTATCCACTTCCACCTGGTATTTGGCGGCTCCGCTCACAGCTGCCCATGTCAGCCATGGACGTCTCGGCGTGGCTGAGCCATTGGCAGGCGTACGAAGTGTGGGCGGAGAGGGAGGCGTGGTATCCACAGTGAAACTGTACGTCTTGCTCCATTTGCCGGGGTTGAGATCTGGTGAGTAGGCTCGTACCCGCATGTAAAGCAACCCATCAGGAAGCGGCAGCTGCGGAATGTGAGTCGTTTCTGATGTAACCTGCATCAACACGCTCTTTGAAAACCCATTATCGCTTGCAATGAAAACCTCATATGCCTGCGCGTTCCAAACCGCAGACCACATCAGCGGGATGTACGGATTATTTGTCAATGGTTTCGATGGCGAGCTGATGAACGGCGCTGAAAAATCTACAGGGGTTTTTGCAATGGTAAAGCTTTCACCCATCATGTAGTTATTGTTTGCGAGAGGGTTTCCTGCCAGGTCTGTGATATTTCCATTGTCGAACAGGTCGAGCCGGATCGTGCCAGACCCGATGCCTGTGTTGACCGTGACCCAATAGAAGGGATTTACATTTTGAATTGTTGTTACGCTAGATTTAATGACATTCGATTGCGTCACTATAAAATCAGACCCCTCTACACCGTTGACCGCTTCTGAAAAAGTCACAATAAAATCGGCAGTAGGGTTGATGACAGGGTTCCCGCTGGCACGAACGATCGAAGTGATCTGTGGTGCTGTGCGGTCGATGATGTACGATTCGCCGCTGGTAAAGTTGGCATTACCCGCTCTATTCCCGCCGAGCGAGATGCCCTGTCCATTTGTGATGCTATCGTTATCGATCAGGTCGAGCTTGATTTCGCCGTTGCTCGCACTGGTGTTCACGGTCACAATGTAGAAGGGGTTTGAAATGCTGATGTTCGAGATGAACGCGCCATTGCCTATCAGGAAATCGCTTGCATCCACCCCGTTCACGGCTTCAGAAAACGTTACGATGTAGTCAACGCTTGCCGCATTGGTCGGGCTTGCCGCCGCGCGAATGATGGATGTGGCAATGGGCGTATCGATGGCAATGTTGAATACACCGCCGATAATATTTCCATTTCCAACGCCTGGTCCGCCAAGCAGGTTGCCGAATCCATCTGTGATGCTGTCATTATCATTCATGTCCAAGCGGATGCTGTCGCTGCCGGATTGCAAGGTGATGGATACAATATATTGACTCCCTGCACCTGAGACGTTGGTGATCATCGCGCCGTTGATGGTGGATAAGAAGAAATCGCTTCCATCCACGCCGGTCACTGCTTCTGAAAAACTGACAGTGTATTCTACGCTGGAGGCGTTTGGCTGGCTTCCCATCGGCGTAATGGACGTGACGAATGGTGCCACACGGTCTATGGTGTAAGCGACTCCGTTGGTGAAACCGGAGGATGTGACATTCCCAGCTAGATCGGAAACAGTGTCATTGTCATTGAATTCAATGCCTAGGGTGTCAGTCCCAGTGCCGGTTGCCGCGGTGACGGTATAGTTCGCCCCGGAGCCAGTGATCGACGTCAGTGTTGCTCCGTTGCTGGTGATTGGGGTGAAGTCTGCCAAGTCTACGCCATTTACAGGTTCAGAGAAGGTGACGGCAAAATCTACACTGGCGGCATTGGTTGGGTTGATATTTACAGTCGTAATGGAAGTTACAGCTGGAGATGATTTATCGATGCTGTATGAATCGACTGACGTGAAATTGCCGTTCGCAGCGCCGACTCCGCCCAGGGGGATGTTGAGGCTGTTTAAGATCGAGTCGTTATCGGCTAGGTCGAGGCGCAGATTTCCATCCCCGTTGCCTGTATTGACGGAAATGGTGTACGAAGTTCCAGACCCTGCAACATTTGAAATAGAAGCGCCAGATAGATTTGTGGAAAGGATGAAGTCGGTTGCATCCACGCCGCTGACCGATTCGGAGAAAGTGACCTGAAAGTTGACCATGCCTGCATTTGTGGGGCTGACGTTCTGGCGGGTGATGGATGAGACGATTGGGGCACTGCCGCCGATGATGTATTCATCTACCAGCACACCGGCTCGGGTGAACATTTGAAATTTCATGTATGCGGAGGTAGCTTCCACACGCATGGCACCAAAATCCTGATTGAAGCGCACCTGGCTTTCAGGAAGGATTGTGCGGATGTCATAAATTTCTGCGCCGCCGATGCCATTTACGAAGTATGGAATGCCATTGACTTGTAGGCGCTCATAGATATGATCGTGCCCGCTGAGTACAACATCCGCGCCCCACTCTTTGAAGGGCCAGCGCATGTAATTTGTGGAACCATGCTGCCCCGAAGAATATGGCGCGTGATGAAAGACGATCACATTGAATGGGGAGGTGGATGCGGCAAGGGCTTTCTTCAACCATTTTGCCTGGTCAGATGTTGCAGTCACACCGTCTGGTTCGTTCGGGTCGCTATCAAGGACGAAGAAGTGAACTGGACCTTGCACGAATTCATAATAGGTCAGGCGTTTGACATCGCCAAAAAATTCAAAATAGGGTTTGGCTTCGGTGGAACCCCAATCATGGTTTCCTAAAGATGGATAAAACCTGCGTGTGGGGGAGCCGCTGCCATACTTCCCTTTGTATTTGAAAATATACTCATGAAAGTATTGCCCGATATTATCGTCAATTGTGTAAGACTGTCCGTTGGGGTAGTTGTTGTCTCCCAGGGTTACAATGAACCCCGGATTCCAGCTCTTGATAAGATTCGATACATCCAAAAGCGGCTGCCCCGCCAACCCATAATCACCGATGACGGCAAAGGTGATCAATTCACTTTGAGCATGGGCGGAAGGTGATTGACTTGAAATGAGGATGACGAACGCTGCAGCAAGGGACAGTAAGATTTTTCGCGCAGATCTCATGATTTCTCCAGTGGTTTGCTGTGACACCATGATTATATTTTTTGAAGCAGAGCTTCCCAAGCCTGGCATGGTATTAATATGCTTTTATTCCTGATGTAAAATGAAAGCCACCATGAAACGAGTGTTTTGCCTTTTCACCGCCTTGTTGCTGACTGCATGCAACCTGCCTGCCTCTGAATCAATTGAGATGACTAGCGAGCCTGCTCCAACATCTTTTGTATTAACCGCTACTCAAACAGAATTTCCTTCACCAACGGCAACAGAAACATTTATCCCGCCTACATCAACCGCCACTCCGATCCCCTGTGATCCTCTGGTTGTGGATTTTTGTATCATCGACGGAACGTTTATTTTTCAACGTCCGATCCAGCCGCCCTATAATATGGTGACAGACCTGACCTATGCCTACGCCTCAACTCAAAATGGAAAACGTGACCCGCACCACGGCGTGGAATTTCAAAATGACTTTGGCACTCCCGTCCATGCCGCAGGGGATGGGGAGGTTGTTTTTGCCGATGTAGATAAAACCGTCAAATTCAGCCCGTGGACAAATTTTTACGGGAATGTTGTCGTCATTCAGCATGCGAATGAGGTGTATACGCTTTATGCTCACTTATCAACAATAGCTGTACAGGCTGGAGCACAAGTGAAAGCCGGAGAAGTAATTGGGCAGGTCGGTCAAACTGGCGGTGCGACTGGCAGCCATCTTCATTTTGAAGTTCGCACAGGAAGTGACTATTTTGATCATTTCTCCACCCAGAACCCAGAGCTTTGGATGATGCCACCACCCGGAACCGGTGCGATCTCCATCACCTTGCAAACCGGCTTGGATAAAAATTACGAGCGTCCACTTGTGATTTCGCGCTATGCAGATACAACAGACGAATTGCTATATACTTATTACATCACTTCATATACAAAAACGTTTGAGATCAATCCTGAAGATGCTGTTATCAGCAATCTTGTACCAGGTAGGTATAAGATCGCGTTTGGCGATCCCTCCGGGTTGAAAGAGCGATTTGTTTTTGTTGAAGAAGGTAAGTTGACAGAAGTAGTTTTTGTACTAGGCAATTAAATAAAAAGCGCATCCAGCAATGGATGCGCTTTTTATTATCGAATTGCTCTATCCGACGGTGGGAACCAGCACAATGAAGATAATGATGCCAGCGATCAACGAGAGGGTGCCGAAGATGGAGAACAGCACGCGCATATTGCTTTCAGCGCCGAGCAGAGATGCCCAAGCCACAAAGGCGAGTCCGAGCGCCATGATCAGCATCACAAGCTGGAGTTGGTCGCCGCGTTCGTCCCACTGGGAGGCGGTATCAAAATTGATGTCCGATTCTTCCCAAAGCGCAGTTGCATCGGCGTACATGCTATCGTAATATTCATCCGTCCAAACCACATCCGGTTCGCTTT
>JAFLCF010000237.1 GCA_017303735.1 Anaerolineae bacterium | reverse complement strand
AAAGGTATATATTGTTGTCACCGAAGATGTAATTCCAGTAGAAATTAATGGCAAAAAACCCATCCAGGTTCTGTCGCCTAATTTAGCTGTGAAAGAAGAGGCAGCCCGCTTTGATGTGACTATCACTGAGGAAAAGCCAAATGAGTGAGTATGACTCTGAGCATTTCGACCCGCCTGCGCCAGTTGCCCATGTGACTCTTCGAAACCCGGCAACTGGCGATGTTTTAACCAACATTCCTATGTTGATCGACACAGGAGCGGATGTAACTCTCGTACCCTCTGAGGCTGTGACCAAACTTGGCATCAAGACAGAGGAAAACAAGGCATTTGAAGTTCAAGGGTATAACGGCGAAACAACTAATTTGAAGTCCGCCAGACTCGATTTACTTTTTCTCAACAAAACATTCAAAGGGGAGTATTTGTTAACCAATCGATCCATCGGGATTTTGGGGAGAAACATTTTGAACAAGCTACGTATTTTGTTCGATGGCATGCGCGGGGAATGGAAAGAAGAAAAATAAATAGGAATCCAGTGACTCAACCAGGCGCAAAGTTGAAATCAGCCCGGTCAGCTGTTCAAGAAGTTAGAACCGACTGTCATTGATGAAGAGCGTGGGCGGTTGGGGAAGTAAATTTATGAGGCTAGATCGGGGTCGGTCCGGCAAGGGATGAGACGATTAGAAGATGATATAATTTCAATAGATTTGAGTGGTTTAATATAATATTAAATCAGGTGGTCAAATTGAAAAAACTCTTTTCTTCAATTGGATTTGTTGCAGTCCTTTTATTGGGTTGTATTAACTTTGAGTCCCGAACTCTTCAATTGACTAGCACTCCAACTAATACACATATTCCTACCATCTATTCCACAAATACATCTACTCCTACAATTACAGTTACCCCTACACCAGTTGTTATAGAATTCAACAAAATCCAAAACTTGTCAATTGTAAATTCATTGGAAATTGATCAATCTCAGTTTGTTACCAATACCTTTTCGGATTTCAATTCACGCAGATCTAATGTACCAGAGGGAGATGTGCAAGATGCTTATTTTGTATCACATATAACACTCGATACTGGAGAAACAATAGGAATACAAATAATAAGATACGCTAATTGCAAGATTTTTAATCCAATATATATGTCTACCGAATGCCTTCGTGACAGAGTGGCAGTATCAGCAGTAAATCTTTCAAAAGGAGAAACACTTTGGACGCAAGATATTAATTTATATATAGATAATGAATTCTTCTCAATAGAAGTAGATAAGAAAAAAGGCACAGTAACTATACCAACACCTGATGCCATTATTATCAAAGAGATTGAAAGCGGTGAAAACTTAGTTGAGTTCTCTACAATAGAATCAACCTATAACCCGTATATAGCAGCCTTGTCCCCAGATTCAAAAAAACTTGTTTTTGCAGTAATAGGACGAAATCTAAACACCGTCTTTGTTCATGACATGGTCTCTTTTTCAAGCGTATTTAAATACAATATAGTAGGAAAAGTTTCAGATTTTGAATGGGCAAGCGACAGCAGTTTATTGGCTATTGGAAAATCTAATGGAGGTATCGATGTAATAAATTTAGAAAGCTACAAAGTGGAAACTGTCATCGACACTAAAAAAGTACTAGAGACAGGTGTAGAAGACCCTCCATTAATAGCAAATAATGCCTCGTATTTTTTTTACAATCCTAATTATGGTGTTTTCAGATTGAAGTTCTCTGAAGACAAAAAAAGACTGGGGTTTATAGAGACTTATTTTTTAGCTGAGGAATTTAATGAAGTAAATAAATTAAACTTGCTTAACTTAGAGACAAGAATAATAGAAAACAAATTGGATGCTTCTTTTCAGGGAACTGGGGAAATAATTTGGTCTTCAAACGATGAATTCTTAATAACACTAAGCGATGAACCTAAGTTTGAAGACCGATGGCTCTATAATGCTGAGGAGATACCAAGTATCGATAAAATATTATTTATGAATTCTAACGACACTCAAGAATTTTTACTACCAGAAGCATATACAGAAGCAGAAACCTCTCGCTTCCTAGAATTATCTTCTTCAAGTTTATTGCTCAATAACGAAGGCACATTACTAACAGTAATTCGTTCAGGTTTTTCACGAGCGTTTATTTACTCATTACAAGCTTCCCCATAGTACAACAAATTCAATTTCATTATTTCTATTGATTGGTTTATTCAATCTACTTGTTTGTAAATTTAATAAAAACCCTTCGTAACAAAAAAAAGACCAAAACCAACCCCACATGATTCACCACTCCTAAAATCAAATAATTATTCCAAGTCGACTCCAGCCAGCCGGATTGGGCAAAGCGGGCATTTTCATAATAGCTCGGCATGGAAACAAAACTCCACATCTGGTACAGGTTTTCACCATCCTCAAGAATTTCACGTGTTTCAGAGAGATATGGGAAGGTCGGCAACTGTGCGAGAAGGATGGTCAACACAAGAGAGAAGATGAAGACAAAGAGTTTACGGTTCATCTAGTACGATTGTACCGCAGGCATTTTTACGCGAACTACTATAATTGGGCAAAACACACCTTAGGAGAAGCTTTTATGTCACGTGGAGTTAAGATCGCAATTGGAATTGTCATCGCCATTATCTGTCTGTGTGGAGCCGGAATGCTCTTCGTCAACTGGGCAAATTCAGACGAAGCGCAAGCCGAGTTCAAAGCCATAGACACCCAACAAGCCATAGATAACGCCACCGCCGTTGTCGCTACGCAACAGGCAGCCGGAACCGCAACCGCCACCTGGTCTGAGATCGAGGCGCGCATGCAGAACATGACCCTCGTCTATGAAAACACATTCGAAGAAGGCACGCCCCTCGTCAACGAATTTGGTGAAGACCTCGACCCCTACTATCGCGATGGCATCCCCGAAGTCATCGTCCCCTGGAATGGAAATACGATCCTGTTCAGCAATCTCAACCTCACAGACTTTGTCGCTGAAGTGGATTGCGCCAACAATGGCACCTATTGCGGCATCGCCTACAACTACAAAGAGAAAGCAGAAGGGGAAAAATTCAACCAGTACTTTGCTTCGGGCATCGGCGCCGCCGATACTTTTTTCTTCGACGATCTCTACGCCTCCCTGCCCTCTTTCAATTGGGACCGCAAAGACTTCGACCCTTCCACCGCCGATGGATTTTTACACCGCGTGCGTGTGGAGCGCTTCGGGCAGGTCATGCGCCTGTACGTCAACGGTGATCTGATGGAAGAACGCCTCTTAACCTACCCCGAAATTGTTTCGGGTGACGTGGGCTTTCTCTTTGGGAAGGCTTCGGATGAGTCTGGCATTCAAACCGTGCAGTTCGATAACTTCCGCGTTTGGGAATTGCCGTAACTTTATCAACACAAACGAAGAAGAGTGTCCCAAAAAATGGGCTAAAAGCAGTTTTGCCACAGAGAACACTGAGCTCATTGAGAAAAAACTCATGATCTCTGTGGGCTCTGTGGCTGCATCACGAGATAGTCATGCTATACTCGCCCTATGAAAAAACAAAAAGCTCTTCAATTCAAATGGGACGAAGACAAAGCCGCGCGCAATGAAGCCAAGTACGGCGTCTCCTTCGGCGAAGCCTCGACCATTTTCAATGATAAGCATGCCATCTATCACAACGACCTTGAACACTCACAAAAAGAGATGCGCGAGATCGTCATCGGACGTGCGCCAGCGACCAAACGTCACCTGACCTGCTTCTTCACCCGGGTAGATGGAGTCATTCACATCATCGGCGCAAGACTCGCCACACACAGAGAACGTCAGAATTACAAAGATAGCGCAGACGACAAGACCCGAATTGTGTATCAGATCAAGTGAACTATTAATGTCATTCTGAGCGAAGCGAAGAATCTCTAGGATTATCTAAGAGACCCTTCGCTGGCGCTCAGGGTGACATCTTTCACGGTTTTTTTAGACGAACTAAAAATCCCCTCCTAAATCTGGCGGGGATTTTTGATGCTATACTCGCGAGGGTTTTAACCCCATAAAGGATTTCATTGTGAACAAATATCGCGCATACATCGGTTTGATCCTGCTCTCTTTCATCGCCTTCATCTCGCTCGGGCTGCCAGATGGCTTGCTCGGCGTGGCTTGGCCCTCCATTCGTGAGACCTTCTCACTGCGCCTCGATGCCCTCGGCATTTTATTGGTTGCCAGCACCAGCGGATATATCACCTCCAGCTTTCTCAGCGGAAAGTTGATCGCCAAACTGGGAGTCGGCGGCACCTTGGCAGCCAGTTGCTTTCTAACAGGCGCCGGGCTAATTGGCTACACCCTCGTCCCTGCCTGGTGGATGATGGTACTGTTGGGCGTAGTAGCAGGCTTGGGTGCCGGTGCCATTGACGCCGGGCTCAACACCTACATCGCTTCGCATTTCGGCGAAGGATTGATGCAATGGTTACATGCCAGCTTTGGCGTCGGTGTCACTCTCGGTCCGCTGATCATGACGGCAGGCTTGAACTGGTACAACGATTGGCACTGGGGTTATCAAAACGTGGGCACGGCTCAGATCCTTTTGGCGGGTTGTTTTCTCCTCACACTGCGCATGTGGCAGCGAACTCCTGAGTTGCCGCATGAAGAAGAGAAAAAAGAAATGCGTCTCACCGATTACAACACCCCCATCGGCGAGACGTTAAAACAATCAAGCGTGTGGATGAGTCTGCTGATGTTCTTCATCTACACTGGCATCGAAGTCTCATTTGGAAGTTGGACCTACTCGCTTCTGACTCTGTCCAGAAATGTTCCTACAGAAATAGCTGGACTCTGGTCTGGAAGTTATTGGGCAACCTTCACGCTTGGGCGCATTCTGGCAGGTTTGCTGACTCGCCGTCTGGGAGTGAAAAACTTGCTGGTGTTGGGGCAGGTTGCGGCGGCGTGTGGAGCCGTGCTCCTTTGGTGGAATCCCTTCCCCACAGCCAGCATCATCGCCGTATCCATTATTGGATTCGCGCTAGCACCCATCTTCCCCGCTTTGGTCTCGCTCACCAGCTTACGCGTTGGCGATCAACATGCAGCGAATACCATCGGGATGCAAATCAGCGCCGCCGGGTTTGGAGCGGCGGTTATCCCTGGGCTAGCAGGCGTGTTGGCAGAAAATATTTCGCTTGAAGCCATTCCCGTATATCTCACGATCTTATTTGGCGTGTTGATCGCCACGTATTTCATCACAACTCCAAAATCTCAAATCGCATAAGGAAACCATGCAACTATATTTCATCCGTCACGGACAGTCCATTAATAACGCCAACTCTGAGAATGAACAGTATAAAGAACACTCTGACCCCTACTTGACCGAGATCGGCAAGAAACAGGCTCAGATCACGGCGCAATATTTGAAAGAGCGCCAAACGCTCACCAACCCCGATTCATGGAATAACCAAAATCAATTCGGCTTTGGCTTTACACACATCTACGCCAGCCTGATGGAACGCGCCACAGAGACCGCCTCGTACACCGCGCGCGCGTTGGGAAACATCCCATTCGAAGCCTGGGTGGATATTCACGAAGAAGGCGGCATCTACGAACGCGAAGAAGAGGAACGCTTTAAAGGCTTGGCAGGCAAGCCGCGCTCTTTCTTTGAGAAAAATTTTCCTGAAATGAAATTACCTGATTCGTTAGATGAATCGGGTTGGTGGCATCATCGTCCCTTTGAAGATGAGCCGCAACGCCAGCCGCGCGCCGATAAAGTGCTGGCTGAACTGCTGGCAAAACATGGTGACAAAGAAGGTCAACCCGAAGAGCGCATTGTCTTCGTCAGCCATGGCGGATTTTTCATGCGCTTCATGTGCGCGGTCTTGCAACTTCCCTGGCGGCAGGGCGCACATGGTCTCCGCTCATGGTTCCTGCTCAACAACTGCTCCATCAGCCGCTTTGATTTCCGTAACGATTATGTGTCGATCTGTTACACCAATAACACCAATCATCTGCCCGCTGAATTGATCACGGGTTAAAAGTCTACGTTATAATTCGCGAAACTTAAACCAATTTCGGAGGCAGACATGACTTTGACAGACATTCTTATTTGGATCGTATTCGGCGCA
>JAFLCF010000236.1 GCA_017303735.1 Anaerolineae bacterium | reverse complement strand
AGGGTTTCGTTTCTGTTTAAAAAGTGAGTTATAATTCAGTGACTGAATTTTGGAATTATATCATGACCGTAGAATCAACAAACGAAGAACTTAGAGAACTCACCCTGCTCGAGCAGATCGAAAGCGATCCCGATGTCAACCAATCCACCCTTGCCACTCAGTTGGGCGTGGCGGTTGGCACGGTCAACTGGCACTTAAAACGCCTCATTGCAAAAGGAGCAGTGAAGGTTGCCCGCGCCGAGCGCAAGAAATTGCGCTACATCATCACGCCTGAAGGGCTTGCCTTGCGTGCGCGTCTGGCGGTCAATTTCGTTGAGCAGTCTTTTTCTGTGTATCGCCGCACACGTCAACGTGTGAAGGACCATATTACAAAGATCCGAAATGCCGGTTTTGACCGTGTCCGCATCGTCGGCTCTGGCGATGTGGCGGATATTTGCAAGCTGACCTGCATTGAGCAGGGCATCACCGTGGTCAACGATAAATCTGCGCCAGCATTGATTCTGGATGGCTACAAGATACGATTGGAAGGTCTTGAATGACGGACCGTCATATTCTCATCACGGGCGGAGCAGGCTATATCGGCTCCCTCTTAACCTCGGAACTGCTTCGGCAAAATTACCGGGTCACACTCCTCGACTCTTTGCTTTTTGGCGGCGAAAGTATTCTGCCATATATGAGCCATCCCAACTTTCACTTCATCAAATCCGATGTGACCGAACCTCGAGCCATCCGTGATGCGGTAAAAAAAGACTGGGGGAAACCAGATGCGGTTATTCATCTGGCAGGGATTGTTGGTTTTCCGGCATGTCAAGCGGTAGGCAAACAGGTTGCGTGGAAGTACAACGTCGAGGCGACGAAACTGGTTTATGGTCAGGCGGCAGACCTGGGCGTGGAACGATTCGTGTTCGCATCCACATATAGCAATTACGGTTTATCTGAAGATGGCAAACCTGTCACCGAAGAGACTCCGCTTAATCCCCAATCCTTATATGCCGAAACCAAGATCGCAGCAGAGGAATATTTGCTCGCCCAAAAAGACTCGGCTTGTGCTCCCTTGCTTTTCCGCTTTGCCACCCTGTACGGAATTTCCCCCCGCACCCGCTTTGACTTGATAGTAAATCAATTCGTGTTGGAAGCCTTCACCAAACGCCAACTCATCATTTACCAGCGCGGATACTCACGCTCGTTTGTTCATATTCGCGATGTAGTGCGCGGCGTTATCATGGGGCTTGAAGCCGAGCAAAGCAAGATTCGCGGGCAGGTTTTCAACCTTGGTACAGAGAATGGCAATTATTCCAAGAATGATATTGTTGGTTTTGTGTTGAAGCGTATGCCCGAGACTATCGTTGAATACAAAGACCTGACCTTTGGCGGCGACATGCGCGACATCAGCGTGTCATTTGAAAAAGTTCGGCGTGTGCTTGGTTTTGAAACCACACTGACCGTTGATGATGGCGTTCGCGAAGTATTATTCGCGTTGAAGACCGGTCTGATCAAAGACCCAACGGATGATCGCTACAGAAACGCTCAATTCATTGTTCAATAGGTTGAATGTTGCAGGTTGAAGGTTTCAAGTTATGACAACAGCGAAGCGTTTTGAAGAATTGGACGTTTGGCAACGAGCCAAAGACCTGACGAATTTGGTCTATAAACATTCTACAGAAGGTGCTTTTTCTCGAGATTTTGGCTTGCGTGATCAAATGCGCCGCGCCTCTGTTTCAATTATGTCTAATATTGCTGAAGGCTTTGAAAGTCAGACACAGGCGATGTTTATCAAGTATCTGGGCTTTGCGAAAGGATCTGCAGGAGAATTACGTGCTCAGCTATATATAGCAAAAGATCAGGGATATATTTCTCAAGAAAATTTTTCAGAGATGGTATCGCTTGCCGAAATTTGCAGTAAACAGCTTACTCGTTTTATACAATATTTGGAAAATCAACCTAACGCCCGTAGAATACGGGAAGATGGAGCAGAATACAATGTCGAATAATAACCTTGAACCTTCACCTTTAAACCTTCAACCGTTTTGGAAGAATAAAAGAGTAATTGTCACCGGCGGCGGCGGATTTCTTGGCTCGTTCGTGGTGGAAAAATTAAAAGAACGCGGTGCGACGGATATTTTTATCCCGCGCAAGAAAGACTACGACCTGACCCAACGCGAAGCCATTGAACGCCTGTATGCGGATGCACTCAAAGGCGTAGACCCGAAGAATGTGGTCATTATTCACCTTGCTGCGAATGTGGGTGGCATCGGCGCGAACCGCGAACATCCCGCCGAGTTTTTCTATGACAACATGATTATGGGTGTCGAACTCATGCACCAGGCATACAAGCATGGTGTTGGCAAATTCGTTGCTACTGGAACGGTCTGTGCTTACCCCAAATTTACCCCCGTCCCTTTCAAAGAAGATGCCATTTGGGATGGCTACCCCGAAGAGACCAACGCTCCTTATGGGCTTGCCAAGAAAATGATGCTTGTGCAAGCACAGACCTATCGCCAACAATATGGCTTCAATGCCATTTATCTTTTGCCAGTGAATCTCTACGGTCCACGAGATAACTTTAATTTACAGACCTCGCATGTGATTCCTGCACTCATTCGTAAGGCGGTGGAAGCCAGCGAACGCGGCGACAAGGAAATGCCCGCCTGGGGTGATGGTTCCCCCACCCGTGAATTCCTTTATGTTGAAGATGCCGCCGATGGCATCATCACGGCTGCTGAAAATTACAACGGTGACCTGCCCGTTAACCTTGGCTCAGGCTACGAGATTTCCATCAAAGACCTTACCGAACTTGTCGTAAAGATGACGGACTTCCCCGGCAAGATCGTCTGGCAAACCGATAAACCCAATGGTCAGCCCCGCCGCGGACTCGACGTGAGCCGCGCAAAAGAACTTTTTGGCTGGAGCGCGCAAGTCTCCTTTGAAGAAGGCATGAAGCGCACCATTGAATGGTTCAAGGCGAATCGAGAAAAGATTAAATAAGTTGCAGGGTACAAGTTGAAGGTTGAATGTAAGACCAACCTTCAACCTTCAACCTTCAACCTTCAACCTTATGACTCAACTCACAAAACACGAACCCCACACCGTTTATATCAAACCCTCCAAAGGTCTTGCCGCATTAAACTTGCGCGACCTTTGGATCTACCGTGAATTGATCTTCTTCATGGTTTGGCGTGATGTAAAGGTGAAATACAAACAGACTTTGCTTGGCATGGCTTGGGCGGTCATTCAACCTGTGATGACCATGCTGGTGTTCTCCTTCCTTTTTGGCAGGGTCGCCAAACTTCCCACCGAAGGCATTCCATATCCTGTCTTTGCATTCGCGGCGCTGCTTCCGTGGGGGCTCTTCGTCACAGCGCTCAATCAAGGCAGCCGTTCGCTCGTGGCACACAACAACATGGTGACGAAGATCTACTTCCCGCGCCTAATCCTGCCCATGTCCTCTGTCTTTGCAGGCTTGGTAGATTTTGCCATCGCCTTTGTCATTCTCGTGATCTTGATGTTCTACTATCAAGTCACCCCTGCCTGGCATCTGCTTTGGACTTTGCCTCTCTTTCTTTTACTCGCCATTGTGACGGCTCTTGGCGTAGCACTTTGGCTTTCTGCGATCAACGTCCAATACCGGGATGTAAACCAAGCCCTCCCGTTTCTGACTCAGTTTTGGCTGTTCGCTACACCCGTGGCATATTCCGCCTCTGTGATCTCGGAGAAGTGGCAGATCGTGTATTCGATGAACCCAATGGCAGGCGTGGTCAACGGATTCCGCTGGGCACTCCTCGGCACTGGCAACGGCCCCGACCTCTCGCTCTGGGTTTCGGTTGGGATTTCAATTTTGATCTTCATCTCAGGTCTCTTCTACTTCAGAAGCATGGAAAAGACCTTTGCGGACACTATTTAGGTTACAAGTTGCACGTTGAAAGTTGCAGGTGACCAACCTTCAACCTTCAACCTTCAACCTTCAACGGTATTTATGACAACTGCAATTAGCGTAAAAAACATTGGCAAGCAATACAAAATTGGCGCGGCGGAGACGAAGTTCCGCTACAACATGTTGCGTGATGTGATCGTGGATACGGTCTCTGCGCCTATTCGTCTGGCGAAGGCAATGATCGGTAAGTCAGACCGCCGCCAAAACCAGAATTATGTCTGGGCGTTAAAGGATGTTTCCTTTGACCTCGAAGAAGGCAAAGTTCTTGGCATTGTTGGGCGCAATGGCGCGGGCAAAAGCACGTTGCTCAAGATTCTTTCACGCGTCACCGAACCGACCACGGGAACTGTCACCGTGCGGGGACGAGTCGGCTCCCTGCTTGAAGTGGGAACCGGCTTTCATCCCGAGTTGACCGGACGCGAGAATATATACATGAACGGTGCCATCCTCGGGATGCGCCGCTCTGAAATTGACTCGAAGTTCGATGAAATTGTAGATTTCTCTGAAGTTAGCCAGTTCATTGATACTCCTGTAAAGCGTTATTCATCAGGCATGTACTTGCGGCTTGCTTTTGCAGTAGCGGCTCACCTCGAACCGGAAATTCTCGTTGTGGATGAAGTCCTTGCCGTGGGGGATGCCGAATTCCAAAAGAAATGTATCGGCAAAATGGGTGATGTGGCGCAACAGGGACGCACGGTCTTGTTCGTCAGCCATAACATGTCTGCCATTTTGCGCCTCACGCAGGAAGCCGTGGTGTTGAACAAAGGTCAACTCATCATGCGTGGACCCACCCAGGAAGCGGTCGATTACTATCTGTCGTTTGGGCAGTCGCAGGCAGGGGAGCGCACTTGGGAGGCGGATGAGGTTCCAGCGGCGAGTGCGCCATTTACGCCGATCAGTTTGAAGGTTAAGGAAAGAGGCGGGAAGGTCGTCGATACCGTCCGCTCGACGGAACCCGTCACACTTGAATTCGAATACAAACTCGATGCGCCTATCACAGGTTTGCGAATTGGGATTTACATCAGCACGATGCGCGGCGAATATGTTTTTGCTTCCTTCGATACAGATGACCCGGCGCTCTATGATAAATTTGATTCACGTACTGCGGGGCATTACGTCAGCCGTGCAGAAATCCCTGCCGACATTTTCAACGACAGCCGCTACACTGTGGGCGTGAATGCCAGCTCATTTGGCGTACGACGTTACTTTATGGATGAGAATGCCCTCGCATTCAACGTGGATATTTCCGGCGCGCCCGGCACGCAATGGGCAGAACTGCGTGTGGGACCGGTGCGACCGAGACTGAATTGGAAGATAGAGAAAATAGGTTAGTACATTTGTAGATTGGTAAATTAGTCAAAGACCAACTTACCAATCTACAAATTTTCCAAATTACCAACATGCCAAAAACATCCCCCCTCCGAGAATTACTAGGTGACCTGCCCTTCACTGCCGAGATCGACTGGATGCTTCGGTCGAAGAATCGTCCGCGCAAGGATCATTACAATCTGACGCGTTTGCAAACTTCATTGCCTGCGGCTGTGAAGGCGGTTAGACCATTTGCACAGAATGCAGAGCCGGGCAAGAAAGTATTGTTCTTTGCCACTCTTCATTATTGGATCGAGCAATCTGCATATCTTGGTCTTGCCCTTGCAGGGATAGGGCATAATGTGACTCTCATGACACTGCCTTATTCTGAGTGGCATAAAGAAAAAGATAAATTCATGCAACGACAGCGGATATTGCATACGCACGATACGCTGAAGATTCTTGCTCCGTTGGTAAAGCATGTTTCGATGTTGGATATGCAAACGTCGGCGCGTGCATCTCATGGTACGCTGCGCGCGGTTCGGCATGCTGACTTGCCTGAAAAAATTCAGACGGACATCAAAGAAATTTCACTTTGGGATGCGCAATATACCCTGATGCGCGAAGAAGTAGATATGAACGATGCAGGCGATCGTGCTTTGTATGATTTGCGTATCGAACGCAATACCTTTGCCGCTAAAGCTGCCCTCGATTGGATGCAAACCAACAAACCGGATGTGGTACTCGTCCCCAACGGCTTGATCCTCGAAATGGGAATTGTCTTTCGTGTGGCGCGTTATCTGGGCATTGACGCAGTCACTTATGAATTCAATGATCAGCGTGAGCAAATTTGGCTGGCGCAAAACTCGTCTATCATGCGGCAGGAGACGGATTATCTGGTTGAAGCGCGTT
>JAFLCF010000235.1:3006-6188 GCA_017303735.1 Anaerolineae bacterium | reverse complement strand
CTCCCCATAAATTTCCCCAAGCCATTCATCATTCTTCATTCACCACTCTGCATTTATAATCTCTCCTCGCATGAAGATCCTACTTATCAACCAAGTCTTTGTCTCGCCCAATGAGCCTGGGCATACCCGCCATTTTGAAATGGGGAAGTACCTCAAAGAGCGCGGACACGAACTCATCATCGTCGCCAGTGACCTCAACTACCAGACCGGTCAACGCACCGTCGAACGCCGTGGCTTATATGCCGAACAAATTTTTGACGGCGTGCGCGTGCTGCGTTCCTATATTTATCCCGCTATTCATCGCAGTTATTTCTGGCGGATTATCGCCTTCTTCAGCTTCATGTTCTCTTCGATCTTGACCGCTCTGCGCCTCAAAGACGTGGACCTCGTGCTGGGCACCACGCCCCCGATCTTTCAGGCGGTTTCAGCTTTGGTCGTCGCTTCGCTGCGCGGCAAACCCTTCCTGCTCGAAGTGCGTGATTTATGGCCCGAGTTTGGTATCAGCATGGGCGTGTTGAAAAATCCCATCATCATTGGGCTTTCCCGCTGGTTAGAGATGTTTCTTTACAAGCGGGCAAATCATATTCTTGTGAATTCGCCTGCATATCGAGACTATATGCTTGGCAAAGGCGTGCCCGCGGACAAAGTCACCTATATCCCATACGGCACCGACGTGGACATGTTCAACCCGTCCATTGACGGCTCTTCAATTCGCAAGGAACTCAAGGTCGAAGACAAATTCGTGATCTTGTATGCGGGGGCATTGGGTCAGGCGAATGATATTGATACGCTGCTTCGTGCGGCGGAGAGATTGAAGAAAGAAGAAAGAATCAGCTTTGTATTGTTCGGAGATGGTAAAGAAAGAACACGCCTTGAAACTGAGGCGAAAAGCAAAAGCCTAACCAACGTCATCTTTGCGGGCACACGTCCCAAAAAGGACATGCCGCTTATCGTCGCGTCTGCCAATGTTTGTCTCGCCATTTTGCAAGACATCCCCGCCTTCCGCACCACCTACCCCAACAAAGTTTTCGACTACATGGCGGCAGGACGTGCTAGCATCATCGTCATTGACGGCATCACGCGTGAGTTGATTGAGTCGTCACGTGGCGGCGTGTACGTCCACCCGGCGGATGACGCCATGCTTGCGCAGAAAATTCTTGAACTGTCGCAGAACCCTGCGCAAGTTAAAGAGATGGGTACGAATGCACGCGAGTATCTCGTGAAAAATTTAGATCGGCGCAATAAGTTGAATGAAACTTTGGGCTTGCTAAAATCACTCACCACAAAGGAGCACTAAGGGGCACGAAGGTTTAAAGGTTTTCCTTTGTGTACCTTCGTGACCCTTCGTGGTTTTATTTCTTATGAAAGTCCTCGTCACAGGCGCAACTGGATTTACTGGCTCGCGCGTCGTCCCTCTTTTATTAAATAGCGGATACCAAGTCCGCGCATTGACTCGCGCCACCAGTGACGGTTCGCCACTAGCGAACATGGACGTCGAGTGCGCGACCGGGGACTTATCTAACGCCGAATCCCTCACAGCCGCCCTGCGCGGCGTGGACGCTCTTGTCAACATCGCATCGCTCGGGTTCGGGCACGCAGAATCAATTGTCAGGGCGGCAAAAGAGGCGGGCGTGAAGCGCGGACTTTTCATCAGCACCACAGCCATCTTCACGCAGTTGAATGCGGGCAGCAAATCCATCCGCCTTGCCGCTGAAGAAGCGATACAAGCCAGCGGACTGGACTACACCATCCTGCGCCCAACCATGATCTACGGCAGTCCACGTGACCGCAATATGTGGCGGCTAATTCGTTTGTTGCGCATCACGCCCGTCATGCCTATCTTCGGGGATGGTGAGTCTCTGCAGCAGCCCATCTTCGTGGACGATGTCGCTCAAGCCGTTCTGCTTGCTTTGCAAAATGATGCGACCATCTGCAAAAGTTACAACATCGCAGGCAAAGACCCGTTGACCTATAACCAGGTCATTGACACGGTAGCATCTGCACTTGGCAAGCGGGTGTGGAAGTTGCACCTGCCCTATATGCCAATTGTGCGGGCATTGCAATTCACAGAGCGGATGCGATTGCGTTTGCCGATCAAAGCCGAACAAGTGTTGAGGCTTAATGAGGATAAGTCATTCTCATATGAAGAGGCGAAGCGATATTTTGGTTTCACTCCGCGCAGCTTTGAAGAGGGAATTCGGATTGAACTAAACGATTAATCCATTACAGGGGGGAATAAAAGCCCGGAGAATTTGTCCCATGTAACGGGACTGAAATTATCCGATTCAACCAGGTGAGGTAGGGAAAACCCCTATTTTCATGCCAATTCTTGTAACAGATAATTATGAAAAAATCTGCCGTTCTCTGATGCAAAGGTGATTTTTACCTGATTCTTATTGATTAGATGAAGAACATCACAATTAATGGGGATTTATTGTAATGGTTGTAAAAGGGAAGCGAATAGATAATAGTTTCATAATACAAATAATCATTTTATTCAGCCAAAGCCGGAGGCATTTATGCCAAAAAACAAAACCAAAGCGGAAATCCTGATCGAATTGGAGCAGGCGCATAAACGGATTGCTGAATTAGAAGCGGCAGGGGGGTACTCTACGGATGCCGGACTCAAAGAAAACCGGACTGAGGCGGAATTACGCGAAAGTGAGAAGCGGCTTCGCGCCATGATGGAGATCAGTCAAGCGATGTCTGCATCTTTGGACATGGATGTTCTTTTACAAAAGATCGTCGATGATGCGGTGGGACTGTTACAACTGGAAAGTGGTGCCATCTACACCTTGATAGATAACGAATTATATTTAGAAGCTACAACCCCGCCATTGCCCCTTCAATTTCCAAATGAATTACGTCGTGCGAATGTTGCAGATCATCCTCATATTCAGGCTGCCACCTTAAACGGTTCGATTGTTGTTCTCGAAGATTCATCATCTGCGGCGCTTTCCAGTGCCGAAAAAGTGGTAGTAGAAGCTCGCGGATTGCGGTCCATTGCATATATTCCCCTCATGATCTCAGAGAAGGCAATCGGGGTATTTATCGTTGCCTCTGTAAATCGTCTCCGGACTTTCAGCAAGGAAGAACTTGACTTGTATGCAGGCTTTTCCGGACAGGCAGCACAAACCATAGAGAATATCCGCTTATATAGATCAGAACGCGAATATGCAGCT
>JAFLCF010000235.1:0-2935 GCA_017303735.1 Anaerolineae bacterium | reverse complement strand
CGAACGAAGGCAGGCAGAAGAGAAGTTGCGTGATAGTGAAGAGCGTTTAAGGCAAATTGCAAATAACGTTGGTGAAGTGGTTTGGATGTTCGATAACCGCGAACAGAAAATCGTGTATCTCAATGCTGCTTACGAAAAGATCTGGGGTAGGTCTATCGAAGAAACCTATCAAAATTCTCAGAATTACATTGATGCTATCCATCCTGAAGACAGGAACATCTTATTTGCAGCACTTGAACGTCAGGGGCAGGGCGAGCGTACAGAAATGGAATATCGAGTAGTGCATTCGAATGGCTCCATTTACTGGATATCTGACCGATCTTTCCCTATATATGGAGAAGATGGTACTCTCATCCGTACTACAGGTATTGCAACCGACATCACCGAACGCAAACGGGCGGAAGATGATATGCGTGAAAGTGAAAGAAAATATCGCGACCTGATCAATGGCATGAATGACGCCGTCTGGGTGATTGATATGGATATGCGTTTCTTGGATGTCAATGATGCGGCTGTAAGAACGTTGGGATATTCGCGGGGCGAATTACTTTCCATGGAGGTTTCAGATATTGATTCTGCCATCAGAATGGAACAGATCCGGCAGTTGATCGATAAATTGAGCGTAGAAAAGCTACAGGTATTCGAAACTCGTCACAAGGCAAAAGATGGTCGAGAGATTCCTGTTGAGGTGAGCAGCAGTTTGGTCTCGTATATGGGGAGAACGGTCATCATGAGCATTGCGCGTGATATTACTGACCGGAAACAGGCGGGCGAGGAGGTTCGCCTCGCCCAACAGCGTTACCAGGCACTGATCGAAAATGCTCCCGATGGGATTGTGTTAATGGATGTGGATGGCAGGTTTAAGTATGCCAGCCCATCTATTAAGAGGATCTTCGGTTACGAGCAAGATGAAGCCATGGCGAGTGATCCAAATTCTTTGACGCACCCCGATGATCGTCAAAAAGTGGTAAATGAGTTGATGGCATTGATCGAAGATCCATCGCGAGTGCCGACCCTGCAATATCGCTTTAAACATAAGAATGGCGACTGGCGTTGGATCGAAAGCACCTTTAGCAATCTATTAATGCAGCCAAGTGTTGGGGCGATCATTATCAACTTCCGTGATATCCACGAGCGCAAGCTGGCAGAAGAGGCGCTGAATAAGAGCCAGTCATTGTTGAAAGAGGCACAGCGCATTGCCCGCATTGGTCACATAGAGTGGAATGACAGAGATCAGGAGTTGATCTGTTCGGACGAAATTTACGATATTTTCGATTTGCCCTATGGAACGGTAGTATCTAAAGATGTGATCGGACAGATGATGTCCATAGAGGAATGGGAGAGGCTTCAACGATTGGATGCGCTTGCCATTCAAAACCATGCTGATATAGATTATGAATTCAGTATTCGGACCCAAGATGGAAGTATTCACTGGCTGCATCAAACTGGGAAAGTCACCTATGATCAGACTGGTACCCCCACCCGTATGATGGCGATCGTACAGGATATTTCTGAAAGGAAAAAGTCTGAACAGTTTTTGCGCGAAAGCAGTACCCGGTTGGAAATGGCACTCAAAGGTGCTAACGCTGGGATGTGGGATTGGAACGTGCAAACCGGTGAAACAGTCTTTAATGAGCGCTGGGCTGAGATTGTGGGGTATTCCCTTGCAGAACTTGAACCTATCAGTATAAAGACTTGGGGTGATCTATGCCATCCCGATGATTTAAAAAGGTCGAGCGAGATGCTACAAAAGCATTTTTCGGGCGAGGTCGAATTTTATGAGTGTGAAGTTCGCATGAAACATAAGAACGGCTCATGGATATGGGTGATTGACCGGGGCAGGGTAATGGAATGGGATAAAGACGAAAAACCCATCCGTATGTTTGGCACACACTTGGATATTACCAGGCAGAAACATGAAGACCAGTATGCTCAGACGGTCCTGCGGTTGACCAACTTATCCTATACGACCTCTGATGTGGAAACCCTGATGCGCGCCACGCTCGACGAAGTAGAGGCATTAACCGACAGCACCATTGGTTTCTTTCATTTTGTAGATGATGACCAGAATTCCATCAACTTGCAGGCATGGTCAACGAATACATTGATGAATTTGTGTAATGCCGACGGGAAAGGTCAGCATTACCCGGTGGATCAGGCTGGGGTATGGGCAGATGCGATCCGCAGCGGTGAGGCGCGTATCTATAATGACTATCCAGCGCTTGGGCATCGCAAAGGTTTACCAGAAGGTCACGCTTCTATTTCCAGACTCATTTCATTGCCGGTCAAACGGAATGGTCTTGTGGTGGCTGCACTGGGGGTTGGTAATAAGCCGCGAGACTATACCGAGCAGGATCTGGAGATTCTGAGAAACCTAGCCGAAACTGTTTTCGATATGATCATGCGTAGACGAGCAGAAGAAGCCCTGCGTACTAATGAAGAACGTATGCGTACCGTGGCAGACTTTACCTACGATATGGAATTCTGGATGGATGAGAACAAAAACCTCCAGTATATGTCACCATCTTGCCAGCGTATTACGGGATATGAGCGTTATCAATTCATGGGGGATCCTTCCCTCTTACAAAACATTGTTCATCAGGAAGACCGCTCTATATTTGACAAGCACAGTATCGATGAGTTAAATCTGCCTGAATCCTGTTCAATACTTTTTCGAATTATTACGGCAAATGGCGAAATTCGCTGGATCAATCACACCTGTCAGGCTGTAACAGGTGCTGATGGTAAATCTCGCGGACGCCGGGTGAGTCATCGGGATATTACTGAGAGGCGGCAAGCTCTTCAAGATTTGCGTGCCAGCGAAGAAAAGTATCGTGGACTTTTAGAAAGCCTGGATAGTGTTGTCGCAAATATAGATTTGAATGGCAGGTTTTTATACATGAATGATACCGCCGCCGAACAACTGGGGGGAGTG
>JAFLCF010000234.1 GCA_017303735.1 Anaerolineae bacterium | reverse complement strand
AATTTCCTTTTCCTGCTTTTCAGATAGCACTCCCCGGCGATTGGCAGCCAGGTCAGCACTATCGAATTCATAAAATTTCATCAATTCCAACTCAGACATTTTCTCTCCTGACAAAGTAACAGATGACATTCGCCACGCGGCTGTCATCTGTTTGAATAAACCCATTATAGGCAGAGGTGTTTCAGAAATGTCTCCCCCCAAGGTCATAAAAGCTAGGTCCCACCTTTGGGTGATAAAAAAAGGCCGACGACGGCAGACTGTGGTCTGTCGTCGGCGGCCTGCCGTCATATTTATTCTTCTTTTCGCAGCGCCGGGAACAAGAGCACTTCACGAATGGAGTGTTTGTTCGTCAGCACCATCGTCAGACGGTCCACACCCATGCCGAAGCCGCCATTGGGCGGCATGCCGTAGCGCATGGCACGCAGATAATCTTCATCGAGCGGCTGCTTTTCTTCGTCGCCGTCAGCATAGTCACGTCCCATTTCGAGGAAGCGCTGTTCCTGGTCGAGCGGATCGTTCAACTCGGTGAAGGCGTTGCACAACTCAAAGCCTGCCACATAGCCTTCGAAGCGCTCCACCGTGAGCGGGTCACCGGGCATGGACTTTGCCAACGGCGAAATATCGCGCGGGTAGTTATAAAGGAAGGTCGGCTGGATGAGGGTCGGCTCGAGATATTCACCCACGAGGAAATCGATCAACTTGCCGCGAGTGGACTTCGGATCAGGCATCGCCTTGGGCAGTTTCTCTTTAATCGCCTTGAACAACGCCTCAGCCGTTTTGTGCTCGGCAATGTCAATGCCGCTGGTTTCAAGGATGCCGACGCGCATTTCAACACGTTTCCATGGCGGTTTGAATTCCAATTCATGTTCACCAAATGTGACCTTGGTGGAACCGGTCACTTGCTCGGCAGCGTATGCCACCATCTGCTCAGTGAGTTCCATCACTTGCAAATAGTCCGCGTATGCCCAATAGAATTCAAGTTGGGTGAATTCAGGGTTGTGCTTGAAGGACACGCCTTCATTGCGGAAGTCACGCCCAATTTCATAGACCCGTTCCAAATTACCGACGAGCAAACGTTTGAGATACAACTCGAACGAAATGCGCAAGTACATATCTTGGTCAAGTTCGTTGTGATGTGTGGTGAACGGACGTGCCGCAGCACCGCCGTACAAGGGCTGGAGGATGGGCGTTTCCACTTCGAGGAAGTTATGGTCATCAAGGAATGTGCGCAGCGCTTTGACCAGTTTGGCGCGTTTGCGGAAGGTTTCGCGCACGTCTGAGTTCACAGCCAGGTCGGCATAACGCTGACGAGCGCGTAGTTCAGGGTCGTCCAGTGAGGCATAGCGGACGACTGTGCCGTCTTCCTGAGTCACATCTTTGTCAGCGGGCAGAGGAGAAATGGATTTGGCGAGCAGGTTGAAATCCAAAACCTGAAGCGAAGGCTCGCCGGCTTTGGTGCGCATCATGATGCCAGTCGCTTCGACAAAATCGCCGAGGTCGAACATTTTGTTGAAGAAGGCGAGGCGATCCTCCCCCACTTCATTCACGCGTAGGAACAACTGAATCTTGCCATCACCGTCTTCGATGTGAGCAAAGCACAACTTTCCCTTGGGGCGCATGGAACGGATGCGTCCGGCGAGTGTGACTTTCACTTCAACCGTCTCATCCTTTTCGAACTCGGCAATCGCCTGTGCGCTGGTGTGAGTCCGCTTGGCGCGTGTGGGGTACGGCTCCACGCCTTCGGCGCGGAGTTCTTCCACTTTCTGCAAACGGATTTTTTCAAGGGAGTTGTATTCAGCCATGATTCTTCCTATGTACTCCCTTCCCCGCTTTAGGGGGAAGGGTTGGGGATGGGGGTAAAAATAAAAAAAGCCCCACATCCAAAACTTGGACGCGGGGCAATGAGGCGCGTCCTAAAATTAGGCGACCTTGAGGATCTTCACGTTGTAGGTACCGCCGGGGGTTTCTACTTTTACAGAGTCGCCCACTTTGTGACCCAAAATAGCTTTGCCAATGGGAGATTCGTTCGAGATCTTGCCCTCACGCGGGTTGGCTTCGGCAGCGCCCACAATAGTAAAGGTCTCGGCTTCGTAGTTACCTTCTTTAATGGTCACCTTGGCACCGACCTGAATTGCATCATGCTTTTTGCCCTTGCCATTCTCTTCAATGATCTGCGCCGTGGCAAGCAAAAGGTCAAGTTCTTGAATGCGTCCTTCTACAAAAGCCTGCTCATTCTTGGCAGCTTCGTATTCAGCATTCTCGATAAGTTCTCCACCTTCCATGGCTTCATGCAGGCGCTCTGCAACTTCCTGCCGTTTCACGGTCTGCAGGTGCTTAAGCTCTTCTTGAAGCTTCTCGTAGCCCTCTTTGGTAAGGAAACTGGTTGGCATTGTTTTGTCCTGCTAAATGAATTTTGCATCCCCTACCGAGATGCAATGATGAAAAATTTCCGGTTCTCTTGCCGGAAAACGCGCATACTATATCATGATTTATGAGCGGTTTCAAGACCCAAAAGGGGGATTGGAATTCCTACCTCTTTGTCCAGAAGGGCATCCCGCCATAGTTGGAGACAAAATCATTGATCTTGCCGCGCATCACCCGTGGACTTTTGAACAGCATCGAGATCTGCGACTCGTACGCCAAAACCGCCTCTTTCCACGCGCTCAAGCCTGCTCGGCTCACCCGTTCGACCTTTTTCTTCATCCCAGCCGTTTTCGGGGCGAGATGTTCTGGGGTGTTAAACAGATACGGAATATCTGCCACATAATGCAGTGGACGCCCAAGCAATTCTGCGGTGCGGCGGATAGTGACGTGGTCTATGTGTTTGCCAACGCCAAGTTGACAGACCAGTTCATCGGTCGGTTTGAGGTGGGCGGAGATGGCTTTGGCGATCTGCTTGGGCAGATCCGCTTCTTCGGGCAGGGGGTCGATAAAGATCGTCGAGTAGAGCCAGTTCCCCTTTTTATCCTGACGGTATATGCAATCAAGAAAATCAAAATGGCGTGCTTTGGCTCCGAGGATGGCAGCGGCGTTCTTATCTTCTTTGCGGCGTCCGCTCACCACTTCGCGGGCAGAGGTCATGCCCCAAGATTTGTGCAACGCCTGGGCAAAGGGAGATAACTGGCTGGCTTTGGGGAAGCCGCACATGAAGGTCCAAATTTCTACCGGGTTGCCGGCTTGGGTTTGGTCATAGATCCAGCCGCCAGCGGAGAGGGCGGCGTCATCCAAATGAGGGGAAAGATAAATCCAACGCATGAACTATTTTTACCATAAAACGGCAATGGAATTTGTTTAATCCCTCCTTTACACTTGGGAAGTGAGGTCTAATGAACGAAAGACGTAAACTGGAACGGAAAAGTCTGGTGGCATATACGCAGGTCTTTGATCTGTACGGCGGGAACCTGCTTGGGTATCTCGGCGATCTAACCGCATCTGGCGCGATGATTATCAGCGAAAAACCGATGAAACCCGATGTGGAGATCACGCTTGCCATTGAACTGCCCGAACTGCCCAACATCAAAGCGGTGCGTATGAGTCTGGCATCTCGTGTGGCATGGTGTCAGCAAGACCTGAGCCCGCAATATTTCAACATTGGCTTCGAGTTCAAGGAAGTCTCTGATGACCATAAGAAATTGATCGAATCGATCATCGAGAATTACCAATTCCGGCGTGATATACCAAAGTACGATCAACGAGGACCCGGACCCAAATAAGTTCCGAAAGATGGCAGTCGAAAAGGCTGCCATCTTTTATGTTAAACTTTTAGCATGACCACCGCCCAGACTCTGTTTTTCACATCGCCCCGCTGCGTAGAGATTCGTGAATCAAGCCTGCCCCCAATCAAAAAAGATGAAGTTCTCGTGGAAACAGTTTGCTCTGCCATCAGTGCTGGGACAGAAATGCTGGTGTATCGCGGTCAATTTCCACAGTTGCAAGATGGGCACGATTCAGTCAGCAGCGAGTTGAAGTATCCGCTGGCGTATGGGTATGCGTGTGTGGGGGTGGTGAAGAAAACAGGTAAACAAGTAGACAAGTCTTGGCTGGGTAAAACTGTTTTTTCCTTTCAACCGCATACTTCATCCTTCATCACTCATCCTTCATCGTTAATTTCCATTCCTCATTCCCTATCTCCAGAAAACGCCTGTTTTTTGCCGAACATGGAAACGGCTGTGAATTTGGTTCAAGACGGTGCGCCGATCCTTGGAGAACGTGTGATGGTATTAGGACAAGGGGTTGTGGGGATATTAACGGCTTCGCTTTTATCTGAGTTTCCTCTTGAGAATTTGACAGTGGTAGATGGGATTGAGTTACGTAGAAAGGGGTTAAATGTTGAAGGTCAAAAGTTGAAAGTTAAAAGCCTTGCACCCGATAACCTTCAACCTTCAACGTTCGACCTTGTCTTTGAACTCACCGGCTCCCCATCCGCTTTGAATACTGCCATTGAGCACACCACCTTTAGCGGACGGGTCGTGATCGGTTCGTGGTATGGGCAGAAGCGCGCCGAAATTGACTTGGGCGGTTCGTTTCACCGTTCACGCATTAAGCTTATATCGTCGCAGGTCAGTTCCATTTCGCCAGAACTAAGCGGGCGTTGGGACAAGTCCCGCCGTTTTGAGGTGGCATGGCAAGCATTGGATCGCATCCAACCGCAGAAGTGGGTCACTCATCGTTTTGCACTACAAGATGCAGAAAAAGCCTATCAAATGCTGGATGAACATCCGCAAGAGACAATACAGGTCATCTTTGAATATGGAAAATAAACCCATGTCAGGCAAAGAGTTTGCGAACAGTCCAGCAGGGAAATTCTTCCTTGGCGGTCTACCCATTGTAGGTGGTGTTTTAACGATTCTGGTTTCTTTGAATATATTGCCCTATATTGATCTTCGCCCAAACCGCATTGCCATTTTCAACGACCCACATACCTGGGAAGTCTTTGCAGTTGGAATGACCATGTTATGTTTTGGATTTGCCAACATCATCCCACCTCAGATGAAAACTCTTGGAAGAATAAATGTTATTTTATTATTCACTTCATTTACTGCTGTATTGATTGGTATTCTGCTTAAGAGGTTGGGAGAATGAAATTCCACCGCTATACCCTTGAAGATTGTCATCAAGCCACTGGCATCGTGCTCATCATTGATGTATTACGAGCTTTTTCAACGGCGGCTTATTCTTTTTCGCGAAACGCCAAAGAGATTCGACTCGTCAGCACCGTGGAAGAAGCGCTAACCCTGAAATCTCAAATCCCCGGCTCAAAAGCCATGGGCGAAGTGGGCGGGCTCCCACCCGAAGGCTTCGACTTTGGCAACTCACCCACGCGCATCCTAGAACATGACCTGGCCGGCATCACTCTTATCCAACGCACCGGCGCAGGGACGCAGGGCGCTGTCCGCGCGGTGAATGCGGATGTAATGTTAGCAACTAGTTTTGTCGTGGCAGGCGCGACGGTTGAATATGTGCTGAAATCCCAACCTGATGAAATCAGCTTTGTGATCACAGGCGGGTTGGGAAATGATGAAGATGTTGCCTGTGCCGACTATTTGGAAAAGAAGTTTACAGGGCAGCCAACTCATGACGATGTGTTCATCAAACGTGTCCATGCTTCAAGAGACGCGCTCCAACACATGGAAGAACATCCTCAATTCCCCTATTCTGATCTGGATTACTGCTCACGAATCAATTACTTTGATTTTGCAATGCCTATTATCCGCAAGGATGGGTTCTTAATAATGCAGGCAATCAGAGCCTAAACCTCACCATAGAAAAGGAGCCTTGATGAAATCATTCGCGAATCTTTGGCAAAGAATTTCCGCATTTTTATTCGATTACCTGATTCTGGTATTGTATTTAGCGATATTATCCGGAATATTTTTTATGCTACCCAACGCAAGTTCTCTCTTTGAGAATCGTATTAAAGCGCAAGCATTTGGGGTTTTATTTGTTACTCTTCCTATAACTTTGTATTTTGCAATTAGTGAATCTTCAAAAAAGCAGGGGACTTGGGGAAAAGATCGGCTCTCGCTAAAAGTAACTGATAGGGACGGAAACAGAGTCGGTTTCGGAAAATCGTTGATTCGATCCATTTTAAAATTTATTCCTTGGGAAATCTCACATACCCTGATTTGGGATGTGACCTTCAACCCAGAGATTAATGCAACCGTCTTAAATAGTATGTTGATCGCAGTGTATGGATTGCTAGGCGCAAATATAGCCAGCCTTGTACTTACTAAAACGCGACAAACCCTTTACGACCTTATCTGTGGGACGTATATTG
>JAFLCF010000233.1 GCA_017303735.1 Anaerolineae bacterium | reverse complement strand
CCTCTCCGTTGAAGTTACACGCGCGCTCAATATCGGCGCGCCCGTCGTCGCCCTCGAATCGACTGTCATTACGCATGGGCTTCCACATCCGCAAAACCTCAGCCTCGCCCGCGATATGGAAAAGAACGTGCGCGACGCTGGAGCCGTTCCTGCCACCATTGCCTTGCTGGACGGAAAGATCCGCCTCGGTCTCTCAGACGAGGAACTGGTTCGGCTTTCTGAAAGTGAATCCACGCTCAAAGTGAGTCACCGCGACTTTGCCACCGCCATCGTGAAGAAAGTCAACGGCGGCACCACCGTCGCAGGGACGATGCTCGCCGCGCATATGAGCGGAATCAAAGTCTTCGCCACCGGTGGCATTGGCGGCGTCCACAAAGAATCTGCTTTCGATATTTCCACCGACTTGAAAGCACTGGCTGAAACTCCCATGATCGTCGTCTGCGCCGGGGCAAAAGCGATCTTGGACCTGCCTGCCACTCTTGAATACATGGAAACCATGGGCATCCCTGTCGTCGGCTACCAGACCGATGAATTCCCCGCCTTCTACTCCCGCGAAAGCGGACTCAATGTCAGTGCCCGGTTAGACTCTCCAAAAGAGATCGCCGAGTTCGCCAAAGCCCACTGGAGCCTCGGCTTGCGCAGTGCGGTTCTGGTGACGAACCCGGTTCCAGAAACTGATTCCATTCCCGCGTCCAAGATGGAGCCGATGATCGCCAAAGCATCCGCTGAGGCTGTGGAACAGGGCATCCACGGGCAGGCGCTGACTCCCTTCCTACTGGGTCGCATCAGCGAGTTAACCAAAGGCAAGTCTCTCAAGGCAAATCTGGCTTTGTTGTTGAACAATGCCCGCCTTGCCGGTGAGATCGCCAAAGAAATGTATGTACGTAAAAAAGATTGGGCGATTTAGAAATTGGTAATTGGAAATTAGAGATCGCCCCACGTGGACAGTTGCCGAAAGGCTACTTGACCACGTGGGGCGATTTTTATTTAAAGGTCTAAAAGGTTTCTACTGCTGCCCCGCCAACTTTCCATCGACCGCTTTCAAGACCGTATCTACTGATTCGAAGGTAACAGGTCCGCCCATTTGAACTCCCAATGCAGAAACGTAGTTATCATGCTGTTGAAGGACAAAACAGTTGGTAAGCATCACATGTTCGATCTCACGCGTAACACACTTGTACTCGAAGAGGTCGGCAGGCGTAGCAGGAACAAAGGTCGCCTCAACAGGAGGTTGCCATTCCGGCACGAACATATAATTCCTATATTCCTCGAAACCCGCTTTTGCCTGTGCATCATTTTCATAGACGATCAACTGATGTTCCAATGCCGGGTCGGTGGACTCGTTTCCGTACGCGAACGCCACATGGAACAACTCCCCGCCCCAATCTTCTGCTGTGGATTCTTTAAACACGATCCACTCTTGTGGAACATCTTCCGTTCCCATCATTAAGGCGCGCATCTCCGGCGGGACGCTGGTGGAACAGCCCGCCAATAAAACCCCAACCAACACAAACAAAACAATTTTCACAGCCTTCATTTTTTCACTCATCACTTGTTACTCGTTACTCTTTTCTTATCAATCACTCTTCAACAGATCCTGTACCAAACTTTCTGGCACCTGCACCGCGACGACTTCACCTTTCACCGTTACAACACCGTTGGCTTGAATCCATTCTTCAACCACCACTTTACGTCCCTTCACTTCCTTCACCCGTGCGCGGACTTCGAGAATCGGTCCCATTGGCGTGGGTTTGAGATAGTCAACATGCAAGGAAGCGGTGAGATAACGCAATGCAGGTTCCGTATCCATGCCGCGATTTTCGGCGCGGTAGCCTGCCGCAGCAGCCGTGCCAGTACCATGGCAATCGATCAAAGACGCCAGCAAGCCGCCATATACATAGCCAGGGATAGCCGTATGATACGACTTGGGCTGAAAATGGCAGACGGACTCGTCACCATCCCAATAACTCTTGATCTGATGACCAAGGTCGTTCAACCTTCCGCAGCCATAGCAATGGGCAAAGTAATCGGGATAAAAATCTTGAAAAGCAGGGGTCGTCATGGGAGTTCCTTTATATGAGGTAATGAATTCGTAAATTACGTATCACGCACTAGGGTGTTGAAGTCGGCGATACTGTAATTGTCAGATCCGGCGTGCCTGTTGCCACAGGCGTCAGGCTGTCTAATACCACAAAGCGCCCAACCACTTTCCATTCATATCCCATAAATATCTGCACTTCATACTGCCCAGCCTGCCAGCCGCCGATAGGATTCGAACATTCTGTATACCCGCCGATCCCGCCCGTCCCCCACTCGTCGCGCCAGGGCTCGGTCTCGTAACAAACCAATTCCCCATTGCGATACCAAAGTGCGGTCCACTGCACACCGGGTTGGGTGTTGTTGTAATCGAAGCCGCCATACATGGTTTCAAATGGCAGTTCAAATACGGTCTTCGGTTCAACCGCATTCACACCGTCAAACACGGTAGAAAACTGGATGGCAGTAAAGATCGAATCTGGGTTGGGGGTCACAGGTCCGGCAAAGAGCGCTTCAATGGCAACCGGCAAAAACGGGGTAGGCGTCATTGTGGGCGTATCCGACACCAATGGGGTGACGGTTAACGTTGGTGATAATGTAATCGTCGGAGAAAGAGTGATGGTCGGTGTAAGTGTGATCGTTGGCGTCAATGATGGGGTGGCAGAAGGCGGAAACACTCGATACATGATCTGCTCTCCCTGGGTTGGGAACCAAAACGCCAGGGCGGTCAGAAAGATGGAGAAGAAGACCAACCTCCATGCAGTGGCATTGTGCCGTTTACGCAGGCTATAAAACGAGATCTTGCGCGCCGTCTGCATATTGCGGATGGCACCACGAAAAGAAAGCAACGCCCCAACAATGGCGAATAAGGCAAGAACAATGACACCAGTACGAATATCCATGAGTGAGATTATACCCACTGCCAGAAAATACCGTTGGGGAAATGGCTCGGGTGTGGTAAAAATTGCCTTATGACAAACGAACTCGTTCTTCTCAAATTGGGCGGCTCGCTCATTACCGACAAAGACAAAGCCTACACCCCAAGACTAGACAAACTAAAAGAACTTGCACAGGAAATAAAAACGGCTCTCGACTCAAACCCAGGCTTGACTCTGATCCTTGGGCATGGCTCTGGCTCGTTCGGTCACGTTGCTGCCAAAAAACATGGCACCCGTGACGGTGTGCAAAGCAAAGAACAATGGATGGGCTTCACCAAAGTCCGTTTGCAGGCGGCGGAGTTGAATCGCTATGTGGTAACGGCTCTGTTTGAAGCTGGCATCCCCGCCTTGCCGTTCCCGCCGTCGGCTTCAATGGTGTCTGATAAGCGCAAGGTGACTCATCACAATGTGGAGACCATCCGCCGCGCGTTGGATGCCGGGCTCTTGCCTGTGGTGCAAGGCGATGTGGCATTCGATGAAACGCTGGGCGGCACGATCCTTTCAACAGAAGATGTATTCACCTTTCTCCTCGAACAATTCCCTACCAAGCGAATTTTGCTGGCTGGGCTCGAAGCCGGGGTGTGGGAAGATTTCCCAGCGAGGACAAAGCTGGTGAAACAGATTCAAATGTCAGATTATGAAGCGAAGCGGGGCAGCATCCAGGGCTCGGCGAGTACCGACGTCACCGGCGGGATGAAAGCCAAAGTGGAAGAAATGCTTGCCCTCATCCAAAAGAATGAAGGGTTGACCGCACAAATATTTGCGGCTGAAGAGCATGGCATACTGACCCGCGCCTTGCAAGGCGAGAATGTAGGAACTCTCCTCACAGCATAGGTGACAAATTGCTCTTGCAATTTTCAAAATTTGTCTGATAATTGGGGAAGAATAAATTATATATAATTTCAAGGAGATGCTATGGCAACCAAAGGCAAGTCCGCTAAGAAGGGTGCGAAGGCTGCGCCCAAAAAAGTTGTGAAAAAAGCAGTAAAGAAGGCTGCTCCAAAACCCAGCAACGCCTTCAAGCCGACCAAGATCAAATTGCTGCGCCCTGTTCCCTCCGACATTGATATCGCCCAAGCCGGTACGTTAAAGCCGATCATGCAAATTGCGGCAGAACTCGGCATCCGCGAAAATGAGCTGGAACTTTTTGGACCCTACAAAGCCAAGATCAAACTTGAAATTTTAGAACGCCTCAAAGGCAAACCGAATGGCATCTATGTAGATGTGACCGCCATTACCCCGACCCCGCTCGGCGAAGGCAAGACCACAACCACTGTGGGGCTTTCGCAGGCACTCGGCGCACACCTCGGAAAGAAAGTCATCACTGCCATCCGCCAGCCCTCCATGGGACCGACCTTCGGCATCAAGGGCGGCGCTGCTGGCGGCGGATATTCGCAGATCATCCCCATGGAAGATTTCAATCTGCATCTCACTGGTGACATCCACGCGATCACGGCTTCACACAACCTGGTAGCCGCCGCCATGGACACACGCATCATGCATGAGAAAGAGCAGGATGATGAGAAGCTTTTCAATGCGCTTTGCCCCGCCAACAAAAAAGGCGAACGCAAGTTCTCACCCACCATGCTACGCCGCCTAAAGAAGCTCGGCATCAACAAGACCAACCCCAACGATCTGACCCCCGAAGAACGAACCCGCTTTGCCCGCCTCGACATCGACGAAAAGACCATCACCTGGCGCCGCGTCGTGGACATCAACGACCGCATGCTGCGTGAAGTGGAAGTCGGTCGCGGCAAAGATGAAGTGGGGCATGCACACATGTCTGGCTACGACATCACCGTTGCCTCTGAGATCATGGCGGTGCTGGCGCTCACCACCGGCATGGAAGATATGCGCGAACGATTTGGCAAGATGGTGGTTGCCACCAACAAACAAGGCGAAGCCGTCACCGTGGAAGATCTCGGTGTGGCGGGCGCGGTTACTGTTTTGATGAAAGATGCCATCAAGCCCAATCTGATGCAAACTCTCGAAGGTACTCCCGCTACCGTCCATGCCGGTCCCTTCGCCAACATTGCCCACGGACAGTCCTCCATCATCGCTGATAAGATCGCTCTGAAACTGGTCGGCAAAGATGGCTTCGTGGTCACCGAGTCCGGCTTCGGCGCAGACATTGGCATGGAAAAATTCTTCAACATCAAATGCCGCTACTCGGGCTTGATCCCGCAGGTGGTGGTGATGGTTGCCACCGTCCGTGCGCTCAAGATGCATGGTGGTGGTCCCAAAGTGGTGGCGGGCAAACCCCTCGCCCCTGAATACATCGAAGAGAATCTCGACTTGCTTAAGGCTGGTCTCACCAACCTGGAACGTCATATTCAAAATGCGCTCAAGTTTGGTGTGAATGTGGTCGTAGCGGTCAACTCCTTTGCCACCGACACCCCCGCCGAAGTAGAACTCATCCGCAAATCGGCATTGGAATTCGGCGCGATGGATGCGGTTGTTTCCACTCACTGGGCAGATGGCGGCAAGGGCGCCAAGGCGTTGGCAGAAGCCGTTGTGAAAGCCGCAAAAAAATCAAGCAACTTCAAATTCCTCTACTCGCTTGAAAAATCCATCAAGGAAAAGATCGAGACAATCGCCGCAGAGGTCTATCGTGCCGACGGCGTGGATTACACTCCCGAAGCCGAGGAACAGATCGCCCGTTACACCCGCCTCGGTTTCGATAAACTCCCGATCTGCATGGCGAAGACCCATCTTTCCTTCACCACCGATGCAACCAAGAAAGGTGCACCAACTGGCTTCCGCATCAGCGTGCGCGAGATCCGTGCGAGCGTCGGCGCAGGCTTCCTGTATCCAATCCTCGGCGATATGCGCACCATGCCCGGCTTGCCCACCCGTCCATCTTTCTATGATGTAGACCTCGACATGAAGACCGGCAAGGTACTCGGTCTGTTCTAAAACCCTCCATCATCCAAACGGTTTTGTAGGTCACGCTTTCGGGCGTGACCTACTTTTTCAGTACCCATAGGCTATAGAGATTCAATAACGATTTGGCTATAATTTTGAACTATGAACCTTGACTCTTTGAACATATCGGAAAAAAGAGAGCTGATCAAAAGCGGAGAACTTGGCGCCTCAGACCTCGCCGACGCCTGTTACCGTCAAATCGAGCGCCTCAACCCGACGCTTAATGCTTTCATTACGGTCATTCCACCCCGGGTTGAAGAAACACCCTCTACGGGGTATCTTCCGCTTCAAGGAATTCCGGTTGCCGTTAAGGATCTTTACAATACCAAAGGCATCCGCTCCACAGGCGGATCCAAATTCTTCGCAGATCACATTCCAAACGAAGATGCCTTTGT
>JAFLCF010000232.1:4403-6354 GCA_017303735.1 Anaerolineae bacterium | reverse complement strand
GGCGATATCGCCAGCGCCATTGAAATGCGCGCCAAACAGGTTCGCAGGATTGGCACCGCGTTTTTCAGCATAGCGACCATAAGCGGTGTGACCCTGACCGAACGGCATCGCGATCGTATCGGGGCGAATCGCCGGGTACAAATAAACATAAGCTTCTACTTCACCCGCTTCACTGATGATCTTGACCATGTCATCATTGTGCAAACCAAGTTCATGAGCGGTTTCAGGGTTGATCTCAACCCAGGTATTCCACATTACTGTGGTCGTTGAGTCGGGAAGTTCCTGCAGCCAGGGCTTGTTCGCACCGGCTTCAGCCAGAGTTGGGGAAACAAAGGGGACAAAGAAGAACTCGCCTTCACCAGCAAATTCAGGTTCAGCAGCTTCAACACTGTTGTTGAGAACGCCAGAACCATCAGGAGCAACGAGTGCCTCGGCATTCTTGAACCACCCCCCATACTGCTGGAAGTACGCCATGAAGGTCGCAGCATCCGGCGCAGAGAAGGAGCCGTTGGCTTCACCCATCAAAACACTGAGCTTTGTTTGCAAGAATTCAACTTCATCCTTGTATGGAAGAGCTTCGGCAAACTTGCCGCCAGCCAACTGAGCCGCAGCGATCAACACATCGGCAGTGGCGCGGGTGTCATAGAACGGAGCGACCACCGGCTGAGCACCCGAAAGCACCGGCAAAGATACGCCAGTGGCTACACGCTGGTAACCCCAAGATTCAAGTCCGTGGTGATCAGGGAAGATGTACTTCGCTTCAGCAGCGGTTTCATCGGGGAAGGTTGCAAACGAGAAGAGTTCGACGTTCGCAAGCGCATCTTTGAAGCCAAGTGAGGCAGGCAATTCAAAGACCGGGTTCACGCCATGAACGAACAACGCCTTGATCGCGCCGCTCTTCATCTTTTCAACAAAGGCAGCCATTTCTTCAGCAGAAGCGGGGCGGCTGTATTCGGTCTGGTTCGGAGCAAGGGCAGAGAGATACACGCCGCCGGGCTTGCCGAAGTTATCAGAAAGGGCATTCAACGCGAGAACGGCTTCGGCAATTTCCAAACCATTGGATTGACCAAGCGCCGCGCCACCGGGGATGGCGAGCACGTTGAACTTGACGAACATCTCAGCGAGGTGATGCAGCGCCTCTAACTCGACGCCAGCTGCTTCAGCAACCACAGCCGGATTCACGCCGGAGAAGACTCTCGGCATGGCGCCGCCGCGAAGCTCTGAGGCGAGGTTACCGATTGCAAGGGCAACCAAGCCTTCGGTCCCGGGGCGAACCGGAACCCAATGGTCAGCCTTGGCACCTGTCGCAGACATCCGCGCTTCAAATTGAACGAAGGTACCGCGCAGTTTTGTCTCACTTTCACGTAAGCCGACGAAGCCGCGAGTGTAAGGAAGCGGAGAAAGCCAGGTCTCGAGGAAGTTGGCACCGAAGGAGAAGACCACCTGTGCCCCACCGATGTCGAACCAGGGCAACCCAGCCTGACCAAAAAGATTTTCAGCGGCTTTGCTGAGAGTGGCGCGGGCTTCGAACATGCCCAACGCCCCATAGCGAATAGGAGCATTCATGCCAGTGGCACTTGCAAGGTCAGAGACGAGGTCGAAGAGATGGTCAGGAGCCATACCCATCAGGAAGGCTACTTCGCTGGGCTTGTAGTTCTTGAGGGCATCTGCCACAGTTTGAATGGCGGAGTCCCAATCTCCAGTGGAGGGACCTTGAACACGGTCGGGGTTATACAACCCTTGCAGGGTGGCTTGTCCGCGTGCGCAGGTCTTGCCGAGATTGAGGGGATGATTGGCATTACCTTCGGTCTTGATGGCACGACCTTGATAGGTGCGCACGACGAGACCGCATCCCGCCGCACATTCGCGGCATGTAGTGGCGTAATAAGTACTTTGCCCAACCGAGTTATATTCGGGCATCTGCTGGTAAGGTTCGCGCTTAACATAACGC
>JAFLCF010000232.1:0-4390 GCA_017303735.1 Anaerolineae bacterium | reverse complement strand
TGTGAGGATCGCTGTAGTCGCCGCTCCCAAGCCAGCCAGTTTTAGGAAATCACGCCGGGAAAATTGTTCAGTCATAATTGATTCCTTTCGCCCGGTTTAATAGTGACACGTACCGCAGTCAGCAAGCTTGATCAGTTTTTCCTGATCTTCACCGGCAGCTTCGATGTGACAGTTCAAACACCAGCCCATGTTCATCACCTGAGGATTCTCGTAGATGCCCATCTGGCTTACATCGCCATGGCAGTCTTCGCAGTTCTTCCCTGCTGCAATGTGTGCACGATGATTGAATTGAACAAAATCTGGGACAATAGCAACGGGAACCCATTCGAGCGATTGCCCGCTCAAAACGGCGTCCTTTAGCGGGGCTAGCAAGGCACTGTCGCGGGTCTTAACGATCTGATTGTGGCATGCCCAACACTTTGCTTGTGAAGGGATCCCGGCGGCGGGACCTTTGGATGCACCTGGATGGCAATACAAACACTGAATGCCAAAGGCAACATGGGTCTTATGTGGGAACCCTGGAACAGGTTGTTCGGGCGCTTGCTGGGTCGTATACAGACCATAGGCTGCCGCACTGAACACTGCCAGGAACACAATTCCCACCGCGATCAGACCAAGAGGCTGTTTCAGCCAATCGAAAAACTTTTTGATCATGGATGCTCCTGAAATAAACTAAGCGTAACACTGCCGTTATTGATCAACGATGGTGTTTGCAAAATTACCAAAAGATAACAATCTTGGAGCGCTGGTGCTGTTTTCTTCATAAAAAAAAGAAACCGCCCAATAAATTCGCAGCACAGCTACGCTCATGAGGGTATTCTACATCATAAATTGCGCGCAAAATTAATCTAGGCACAACCTAATAATTATACAACGAAAGTGCAAAAAGGTACAAGTTGTCCGATTTAATTTTCGGTCTCAAAGTGGAGTTTTATTGTCAAGTTTATTGCGGAGCCCAGCGTTAATTTTCATTTCATAAAATCATATGTAAACCTCCATGGAAATATTGCATAGTTAATGCATCAAATAATCATTCACATCTGCGGTTCATTACCTGTATACGCTTGCACACTTTGTGGCGGCGATGGGTATAATCAATATACGATGAAAGCAAAACATATCTTCAGTGTAACTGTGCTTCTGTTAAGTCTTCTAACCATGGCGTTGGTGTTGATCAATTTCAACCCGCCTGTTGCCTTTGCAAAAGATAACGTCACAGCAGCGGTTCAACAGGTCACCCCCACCCCACAAGCAGCAGATGTCTCTGAGATCGGCTCGACAGATGGCATTCTGATCATGGGCATTGTTATTGTGCTAATCGTTATCCTGCCATTGATATTCCAAAAAAGAAAATGAATCCCTTCGGCATGCCCGGCAATGACAGGTCGAAGCCATTAACATCGTCTTAACAGATAAACCTGACCTTTATGTTATAGTGCGCGCCATGCCTGAAAAAATTCTAGTTGTTGAAGATGAAATCGCTTTACAGGAAACCCTTACCTATAACCTAAAAAAGGAAGGCTATACTGTTGAATCCGTGGGGGATGGTCGCTCTGCTTTGGATGCAGCCCGTAGAATAGAACCTGATCTGATCGTATTAGACATCATGCTCCCCGAAATGGACGGGTTTGAAGTGGCACGCATCCTACGCAAGGAAATGACGACTGCCATTCTGATGTTAACCGCACGTGATGATGAAATTGACCGGGTCGTGGGGCTCGAAGTGGGCGCAGATGATTACCTGACCAAACCCTTCTCGATGCGTGAATTGGTTGCGCGTGTCAAAGCCCAATTGCGCCGGGCGCGCCTCTTGCGGGAAGAAATGGGGAAAAGCGTAGAACCCGCCGCACATGAAACATTGACCTTCGACAACCTTATCATCAACCTTACCCGCCGCGAAGTCATCCTTAAAGACAACCCCATCCAATTGAAGCCAAAGGAATATGAACTATTGCTTTTCCTGGCTGAACACCGCCGCCAAATGCTTTCACGCGAATTTATTCTGGAACGTGTTTGGGGCTGGGATTATATCGGCGACAGCCGCACCGTGGATGTGCATGTACGTTGGCTGCGCCAAAAGATCGAAGAGAATTCCAGCGAACCGAAGCGCATTGTCACTGTGCGTGGCGGCGGGTATCGGTTTGAAGGATAAGTACGTAATGCGTATTACGAAATCCGTAGTTTACGCATCACGCATTACGTATCACGCATCATGAGTCAACTCTCCTATTTTCTTGCAATCATTTTCTTCCTGCTGGCTGTATGGTTTGCCTGGCGCTATTTGATCTTGAAACGCAAGATACAGCAATTATCACAGTCCATTCGCGACCCCAAAACTCCACAGCCTCGCTCCAACGAAATTGATGGTCTGGTCAGCGCAATTGAGTCACGCCGGGCAACCTTTGCCGCCGAACTCGCCGCCCTACACACCGAAACGGAACGCCTTGCCACCGTGCTTGAACAACTTACCGATGGAGTGCTGATCGCCGATGCAGATGGACGGGTTCAATTCGCCAACCCAGCCGCCGCAAAACTATTTGGCACAGACCACCTCACCCACCAAAGCGTGGCACAGGTGGTGCGCAATCATCAATTGATCGAAGCCTGGCGGCGTTGCCAGCAAACCCGTCTGCTTCAGATCGAAGCCGTGGAACTTCCAACCCGTAAACAGTATTTACAACTAATTGTCATTCCTGATGAGCACGAAGGCGGTAGTTTATTACTTGCACAAGACCTAACTCAAGTGCGCAAACTCGAAACCGTACGGCGGGATTTTATCTCCAATGTCTCGCATGAGTTGCGGACTCCGCTTGCTTCGCTGAAAGCGCTGACTGAAACCCTACAAAGCGGCGCTCTCGCGGACCCGGAAGCTGGCCCACGTTTCCTGGAACGAATCCACACTGAGGTTGATGCATTAACCCAAATGACTCAGGAATTGCTTGACCTATCACGCATTGAGTCTGGGCAGGTGCAGCTTAACTTTGAAGCGGTCTCACCAAGGAAATTGATCTATTCAGCGGCAGACCGGATGAAGGCTCAAGCGGAACGTGCAAATTTGATCCTCGATGTAAAAGTAGACGATGGCTTGCCGAACATCCATGCGGATAAGAATCGTTTGGAACAGGTGTTGGTGAATCTGATCCACAACTCGGTGAAGTTCACCAAGCCCGGGGGAAGAATCACTCTGGGTGCTGAAGCCGTTCCGGGCGGGGTACGATGCGCGGTGCAGGATACGGGTGTGGGCATTCCATCGGAGAGTCTCACTCGCATCTTTGAACGTTTCTATCGAGTCGACTCATCCCGCACCGGTTCCGGCACGGGGTTGGGTCTTTCGATTTCAAGACATATTGTGGAAGCACACAGCGGCAAGATCTGGGCGGAAAGTGACGAAGGGCGCGGCAGTGTTTTTTATTTCGAGATCCCCATAAAATAAAATGCCGCCGAATTGGCGGCATTTTTTCAAGATCCGAGAAGCACTGCCTCAGCAGATTCAAGGTTGGCGTACACGGGAATGATGGCAACAATGTCTGTGATCTCCAGCACATTCATGACATCCTCTTTCGGCGAAAGCAGTGCCATTTTACCATTGCGGGTTCGCAGAGATTTTGCGTTGGTAACGAGCAGCCGAATGCCAATGGATGCCAGATAATCCACGCCGGAAAGGTCAACTAGAACACGGGCATTTTCACCCGAACAGTAACCGGCAAATTTCGTTTCGATCTGATTGACACCCATGATATCGAGCGTACCTTGCAGAGCGATCAGAGTAATGCCGTTTTGAAATTCACTGACGTTCATTTCCATATGAGTCACCTGTACGATTGGGATGGCTCATTATATGGAAGGAAGCGCCAGTGATTGTTAACATCAGGTTATGGTTTAGTCACCCATCAAGTGTGCTTGCACATCGAACGGTTTTTCATCAGAGGCTGGCTTGGCGCGTTGATAGGTTCCATCAGATTGCAGAATGCGTGCGCGGGTGTTGTCTTTTAGATAAGCACCCAGGATCTTATCGCGCAGGAATTTGACCTGTGACTTATTCTCTACAGGGAAGACGACTTCGACGCGATGGTTGAGGTTGCGCGGCATTAGGTCGGCGCTGCCCATGTAGACTTCATCATCACCGTTGTTTTGGAAATAATAAAGACGGCTGTGCTCAAGATAACGTCCTACAATGCTGACCACGCGAATGTTCTCGCTGACGCCCTTAATGCCCGGGCGCAGACAGCACATGCCGCGAATGAACAAGTCTACTTTGACGCCCGCCTGCGAGGCTTGATAGAGGAGTTGGATTATTTCCATATCCACAAGCGAGTTCATTTTAAAGATAATACGGGCTTTGTTCCCGGCTTTGGCGTGTTCGATCTCACGTTGAATCAGTTTTTGCATT
>JAFLCF010000231.1 GCA_017303735.1 Anaerolineae bacterium | reverse complement strand
CGTTCTCGGGAACGGAATCGCCTCGCGGATGTGTTCGATGCCGCACATCCAGGCGGTGACGCGCTCGGTGCCCATGCCGAAGCCTGCGTGGGGGACGGAGCCGTACTTGCGCAACTCCAGATACCACTTGAAGGCTTCTTCGGGCAGACCTTCATGTTGAATGCGAGCCAGCAATTTATCCGGGTCGCTCATGCGCTCGGAGCCGCCGCAAATTTCGCCGTAGCCTTCAGGGGCGAGCAAATCCACAGACTTGCAGACTTCGGGGCGGTTCTCCCACGGTTCCATGTAAAAGGCTTTGACTGCACTTGGGTAGCCATACACGAAGACCGGCTTGTCGTACAGTTTGGTGATCTCGGTCTCATGCGGAGCGCCGAAGTCCATGCCCCATTCGAATTTGAGCAGTTCTTTGCGCTCGGGGTCGGTTTCTTTTTCGTAGAGGTCGATCAGATATTTCGCCGCGTCATCATAGGACATGCGCGGGAAGGGACCGGTGATACTTTCCAGTTTGCTCAAATCGCGCCCGAGGAATTTCAACTCGGCAGAGCAATCCTTCAACACGGACTGGGCGATGTGGGTGATGAGACCTTCTTCGATGTCCATGAGCTGGTCGAGGTCGCAGAACGCGATCTCGGGTTCGAGCATCCAGAACTCGGTTAAGTGGCGACGCGTTTTGGACTTCTCCGCGCGGAAGGTGGGACCGTAGCAGTAGACTTTCCCAAACGCGAAAATATTCGCCTCATTGTAGAGTTGACCGGTTTGCGCCAGGAAAGCGGAGCCTTCGTCGAAGTATTCGGTTTCAAAGAGAGTCGTCGTCCCTTCGGCGGCGGCGGGAGTGAGGATGGGCGTATCGAGGTTGAAGAAGCCATGACCATCCAAATACTCGCGGACAGCCGACATGACCCGCACGCGCACGCGCAAGATCGCCCACTGACTCTGCATCCGAATCCATAGGTGACGGTTGTCGAGCGCGAAGTCTACGCCGTGGTCTTTGAGTGCCATCGGGTAATCCACTTCGGCGGCTTGGACGACTTGCAGGTCTTTGATGCCGACCTCGAACCCGCCGGGGATGCCGGGCGCGCGCTTATCCTCGCGGACGGAGCCGGTGATGATGACTGACGATTCCTGCGGCAGTTTGGAGATGGTCTCGAACAGTTCGGGCGAGAGGTCACCCTTGAAGGCGACGCATTGGATGAAGCCCGAGCCATCGCGGATGAGCAAAAAGACCAGCTTGCCCTTGTCCGTTCGGTTATAGACCCAGCCCTTGAGGACGACGTCCTGCCCGATGTAGTTTGATATTTTTGAAACGCTGACGTGTTCGGTCATGAAAACCTCGTGATTTGATTTTATTATTGTTTATTATAGTGCATACTTAATTAGGTTACTACATAAAAAAAAACCCGTTGAGCGCTCAACGGGTTTTTACAATTTACATAACTATGGTCAGCCCTATCCCTAAAGAACCAAATCGATCACTTTATCGAGAATTAACAGAATTTGATTCGTGTCGAGAGTTATACCAAAATTGTGGGCTAGGGGAGTGGTTACAAACCACTTCAAAATAGAGGAGCCTATGAAGATAAACAGTGTTACGAAAATCAGAGTGAAAACGATCTCAATACTTTTTCTTAGGCATCTTCCTAAGATTTCAACGAGAAACTTCCAAATGCGGGAAAAAATGTACTTGGTTGTCCTTGCAACCAATTGAATTGCACTGTTTGTACGCTGCCTGATAGCATCCTTTATTGCTTTCAGGTTGAGTGTAGCGACAAAACTTCCGAAATCGCTAGAGACTTTTATATACAAGTCATCTAAACTAATGCTGAATTCCAAAATCGGATGGATTTGTCGCCTGTCCATAGCGCTATCCCTATTCCAAAGCGCTGTGGAGGCGACTAGATTGAATTACATGGTTTGACATGTTGACCTCCTGTTACAAGGTGGAATTGCCGAACTAAGAGAAAACCTCCTTTCTCCTTGATAACAAGTGCTTTGAAACTTCCCAAAACTTGCAGGGAAATTTGCTGTGTTCTATTCAGTTGTCAAGGTGCGATGTGAAAATTTTACTTCACAGTAATATTAAGTGAATAGTACTTTAGGACTATATTAATACTAGTTTTGTCGTAAAATTTTAATTTAATATGGTTAACTCACTTCTTTATCCATTTTTTATAATTTCAATGTCTTCTTTGCTTAAGCCATATAGCTCATAGACCAAATCATCGAGTTGATCATCTACAGATTTGATTTGGCGCTCATAGACATCCACCTCTGCCTGTGTTCTTGCCCCTGCTTTGGACTTGTGTAATTCCAGCATTTGCTTGCAAAGCGAAGTCAAGTTTTGACTAACTTTATTATTAGTTGTCTTTGGAAAAGGAAGTGTTTGTAACTTAGAAGCTTTAACTTGGGGGATTACTCGGGATTCACCTTGATTAGCAATTCTGTACAAAAACAAGAAAAGTTTAGAAGACATAATAGCCATGCAAACATAAGGGTTTACTTCCGGTCTTATATTGAAGACATACATAGCATCTGTAACAAACAGTGAATCTGCCTCATCGTAAATTATTTCAATCTTTTTAGTTGTTGTTAGTCCAATAAACTTAGGTGACGTAAATATCTCGGCGTTTCTCGGGCGATGTAATGAGTACCAAGGATGTTTATTTTCTTTTACTTCTCTGCATGAATTTTTTTCTCTGAATTCTTCTAATCGTTTTAAAGTTTTAGGAAACTTCTTGATTTCTGTTGTGCGGGTAGTGTAAATAATAAATTGATCAGACTTCCAGGAACCGTACCTCTTGATTTGACCGCCACTAACGCTTGGCTTTAGTAATTCTTTCTCTAAACCTTTTGCTTCATCTAAAGTCAATACATGCGCAGATGCAACGTCGGGACTAATGCCTCTTTGAATTTCGCCAACTAAAATATCTTGAAGTAAAACATGTTCTTTTCGCAATTTTTCTAAAATTCGTGTCGTAGAAAAACTATTAACAAAAAAAGTTAAGTGGGGATCGCTCTCGACAGATTTTACCCATTCTATAGTATTTGCTTTTTGAACAGCATATAAACCATCAGGTTTTTGGTCAAGTGGTAGTTGGGTTAAGTCTCCAATAGTAATATTTTCATCATTCTTCTTGCAAATAAAAATTGTTGAGGTGTTCAAGACCTTTGTGCCAAAAATGTCTTTTCCAAGGCTTATCAAATGAGAAAGTCCGCGTTTGAGTAAAATACCTCTTATTGGTTTTGTATCGACTTGATTGAGAATTGTGCTAGGAACAATAAAGCCAATATACCCATCATCTTTATTGATTTGTAATGCTCTATGAGAAAGATATATGTACGAATCTATCATTCGCGATATTACTTCTTTATAGTGTAATCTTAAGTACTCGAGTTGATTGTCTAAAAAGCTAGCGCCCCAAGGTGGATTCCCAATAATACAATCAAATCCACCGTTGTTCATAATTTCTGAAAACTCGGTGTTCCAATTGAATGGCTTTACTGTCTTTAATTCTTCTCTGCTCGGCGCAATCAAACCAAAATAATCATCCCCAATCAGGCTATTCCCATTTTTGATGTTTTGGCTCAGATCAGGCAAAACTGTCTGGTGAAAGAGTGTGCGTTCTTCAGTCAGTTCGCCCTCACGCAAATCTTCCAATGCCTTCAACGAAAGCGAAAAGCGCGTCACTTCTACGGCTTGAGTGTCAATATCCACGCCAAAGAGATTGTTTTTCAAAATGTCACGCTTCAACTTGGCTGTCAAGCGAATTTGTCCACTTTCATCGCGGTAAAAATATTCAATGTCTCTTTTTTCTTTTCCTGTCCGCGCAAAATAATTCTTGTGCCATTCGATTAGTTTGTCATATGCACCCAATAGGAAAGAACCAGAACCACAGGAAGGGTCTAGCACCTTCAGTTTGGCTACATCCTCCGGTTTTTTGCACTCTTTCAGCAGATTACCCAGAGTATTCTCCACAATATAATCCACAATGTATTGCGGGGTGTAATATACACCACCTGCTTTACGTACTTCGAGCTTCTCTTCGATCTTTACCTGTTTCTCGGTTGTTCTTACCACCCGCCCTAAAAAGCGTTCGTAGATTGTGCCGAGAATTTCCACTGGTAATACTGCAAAGTTATAGGGCGAATTTTCAGGCTGTAAGTCTTCAATGACTGATTGCACCACCTTATTAGAGACGGTCACATGTTCTAATTCAGGGCGCGGAGCAAAGATGCTGCCGTTGTAAAAGTTATTCAATTCATCAAAGATAGTCTGGCAGGCTTGAAACCAACCTGTGTCGTTATCTGATAAACCACTACTTTCAACAGTCTGTGCCAATTCACCGAGATAATCCTTATCCACCTCGCGATCTGAAAGCGCTTTGATAAAAACCAAACGGTCGATTAGCAACTGCACCGCCGCCGTGATCAACTCACCATCAGCATCCTTGTTGTGCTTCTTCATATCCTTCGCCAGCAGCACACGCCAGCCGTTCTTCTCGTCGTCCATTTCGGTAAGGAATGCTTTATCTGGTGCGATGCGGTTTGACTTTACTTTTTGCGGTGAGAGATAACGCGCCCAGAGTCCGCTTTTACGTTCTTTGCTATCGTTCATCACGTTGTTGCGTTCGAGTAATTCCCACAATTCATCGAACTTCTCAACATAATCGGTATACGCCCAATCCAATACGCGGAAGTTATTAACTGCCTCAGGCTTCGCGGCGAAAAGCGTGCAGTCCAATACAATGAACTCCTGAAAGTCGGTCAGGATGGCGAAATCCATTTTCTCTGAAGGTTTGCTGTTCTGCGTCGAATATGCATATGAATAGACCTGATACAGCCAACGTGGGTCTTTCATAGAATATTTAACCTGCTTGGCATCCATCACCAGCACATCGCGCCCGTCCACATTCAAGATGTAATCGGGGCGTAGCCCTTTTTTATTTGTCACCTGCACCTTGAATTCATAATGCGCGTGTGAAAGCCCTTCATTCTCCGTATTCCAATTTAAATAACGGAACAGCGGACGAATAAAGTTATTCTCGATCTGCGCTTCTGCAGCCTTCTCAAGCGTTGACTCGTGTGTGCGAAAATCTTCTACTAATTTTTGAATACGGGTTCGGGCTTCTTCTTTAGTAAAGGTCATGGGTAAACTCCCCAACGGTTAAATTAATTATGGAAACAGCAGACTGTTTCCATAATTTTAGCACGGTAATCGACTTCTTTTACCCTACTTCAAATACTTATCCATCCACCGCAAAATGTGATTCAACCGCGCAATGCGCCGATCAGTTCTTCCGACGCGTGAAAGTCCATGCGGCTCTTCGGGGAAACGCACGAACTCCGTCTCCACGCCTGCGCGTTTGAGCGCCACGAAGGCTTGCTCGCCCTGCTCGATGGGGCAACGATGGTCATGCTCGTTGTGGATGATGAGCGTGGGCGTTTTGGTTTCGCCCAAATATTTCACCGGCGACATGTTCCAGAGTTTATCCATGCTCTCTTGCGGCGAGCCAGATTTTGCCCAGAACTGGAAGATCCAGTTGAAGTCGCTCGAACCCCACATGCTGACCCAGTTGGTGACGCTGCGCTGCGCCACCGCAGACTTGAAGCGATTGGTATGACCCACGATCCACAGCGTCATGAATCCGCCGTACGAACCGCCGGTCACGCCCATACGTTTGCTGTCAATGTATGGCTTCCTTGCCATGAGGTCGGCAAATTTCATCAGGTCGTCATAGTCGGGTCCGCCGAAATCACCCCAGATCGCTTTCGAATGTTTTTCGCCGTAGCCCCGTCCGCCGCGCGGATTGGTGAAGTACACCACGTATCCGTTCGAGGCAAAATAATTGAACTCATGCATGAAGAACTTGCCATACTGCGTCCACGGTCCGCCGTGAATTTCAAAGATCGACGGATAGGTTTTGTTCGGGTCAAAATTCGGCGGAAACATGATCCAGCCTTGCAGGTCGGTGCCGTCCGCGCCTTTGTACCAAACCTCTTCCACCTTGGGCAATTTCACCGAGGCAAAATAATCGTGGTTGATGTGTGTCAAATAGCGGATGGTGCTGCCTTCCAACTCGCGCAAATGAACCTGCGGCGTGTCTTGCATACTGCCATAAAAATACGCCACCTGCTTTTGGGATTTGTCGAACGAGACGGTTCCGAGTGCGCCGCCTTCACCGATCACTTCCGTCATATTCTTGCCAGCGACATCGATCCGCTTCAAAACCGTGGACCCGTGAACTGCTGCCTGGAAATAGATAAATTTTCCATCGTTCGACCACACCGGCGCAACCGTCTCAGCTGCGCCGAAATCGGTGATGATATCTGCCATGGTATGCAGGTCATATTTCTTGGTCAGGTTTCGAGCCGGTTCTGAACCGTCCACGGGCACAATCCACAAACTCGTGTTCTGATAATCCAAGTGT
>JAFLCF010000230.1 GCA_017303735.1 Anaerolineae bacterium | reverse complement strand
TGGTTTAAGAGCTTAAGAGCTTTTAACTGTGCAACTTTTTGCAAAATAAGCGCAAAGTCCGCCATGTCGTGTGTGCAAAAGTTTTCAGAATAAGCGAAACTTGCGCCATGCCGTGTGCGCAAAAGTTTTTTCAATTCGTCCCAAACGGGGTCACTTGCAATCTCCGCCATGGCGTGTGTGCAAAAGTTTTTCGAAAATATCTTGGCGTAAGGTCCCTGCTCTGTCACCACCGCCTCAAGCAGCCCACGCGGAATTTCGTCCATCTCCACCTGGAACGTGCGCGGTTGGCATTCAAAGTCCCATTCCGTCTCCACCTTGACGACCTCTGCAATATACAAGCGGGCAACCGCATTGCGAAGTTTTCCTGCATCCTTGTGGGAGGACGGATATTTGGCGTTCAGCCATTCCCAGGCGGTTTTGGCGCGGCGTTCCCCGGTCAAACCAACACTAGCGGCAAGTTCATCCCAACCGCCTTGCACAGTAACGGTGGTACGACGAACATCCCGGTTCACAAAGCAGCGGTCACGCATCATGGTGATCAGGTAGCCCGCCGAAGGACCGACAGCAGGCAGAATGTTTTCTAGGAAGAAGAGTGAGATCTTGATGATGTCGCTGGTAGTTATGATGTGCCGATGCAGATTTGACGCCAGAACAGCCAGTGTTTTAGGTTCGATCTGATCCGCGAACATGGACGACACAAGTTCAAGAACGGTCAGAGCATCCTCGGTGTGAAGCGCGCTGCCATCTCCAAGCAGTTCGCTCACAGACGTATCTTCTGTGGCGCGAAGAACACCTTCCGGTCCGCCGTATACCTCAATGTTCTCCATGATCCACCGGCGAAGATGCGCAGTATCACGCGGAGTGAGAGGCATGGTGGTAAAGACGCTAAAACGCCGCGCCGCTTGCCTGGGCTTGCCATCGTCCTTCACCCAGATTCTGGGCTCGTCGTGTTTCACCACCAACCCCTTGAGCTTCTGCCAAAATTCCTGATCCTCCATGCGGTTCCAGTAGGTGCGAATTGAGATGCCTGCACGCGCTGCAATCTGTTTCGCTGAAAACCTCCCGGTAAACATGGGCTTTCCATCCCCGCGTGAACCTACCTCATATGCGCCCTGTTTGAGCGAGGCAACAATGAAGAACCCATCCACGCCGATCTGCTGGCTGACCCATCGCTGGATGTATCCGGGCAGAGACAGGGCGCGATCCGGGCGTACAATCTCCTCATAAATATCCTTGAAGGGGTCAGATGCAATGACCACAGACTCCTTGCCGATTTGAAACTGGACTGAAGGGTTTTCAAATCCCATGACGGTCAGGATTTTCACGATCTCATGACCAATCGACTGAAAGTTGCCATGACCTGTGACGCGAATCGTGATTATGTTGCCATCATCAAGGGGCACGAGTGTAGGGGAGTGGGTGGCTTGCCAGGAGGCATAGTTATCACCAAGGCTGGCTTGGAGGCGTTTTTGAATGTGGTTCCAGAGGATGGTATCTGCCATGTTTATCTCTCAAAAATCCGTCTTGTGATAAATTTCTCAATCTTCGTCAGGAAGCCCTACAGGGTGGGTCATTTCTCTACCCATATCGCAGACCAAAATCAAATTTCGAAGCATCTCAAAATCGTTTCTGTAAATGGAAGGTTTACGACAGTAACTCACAAGTTTCTCAATACTTACTCAGTAGGTAACTCAATACTTACTCAATTTTGAGTTACTGCCCATTTTTGTCCTAAAAAAACGGTGAAGTTTTCCGCGAAACCCCGAAACTCGATTTTTTTGGTGTGGTCATTTCTCCACCGTTTCGGCGTTGTTTTGCAGGAGAAATTATTTACGTCCATGAGTCACCAACCTTTTTCACTTCAACTACATTGGCAGCCTGACGGATTTCCATCGATGTCGAACCGATCTTGATGTCGCCATTTTCGTATGCTCGTATTGCATGTTGAAGGAGGCGGATAAGCACCTCGCCTTTAGGGAGGGCGGTGGTCGCGATCTTGCTGATCTGTACTTCCACATCGTGTGGAAAACGGTAAGTGAATGTAAGCCTCTTTGTCGGGATTCTCTTTTCAGCAGGCTTGATCTCTACGGGTTTCTTTTCCCAAGCATCAGAAACATCTTCAATGATGACCGTCATCTTGCGGCGTCTGCTATCAGGGCTACCTGTGATGACTAGATTCCCTGAACGTACTTGTGCCAATGCCCACATGACCAGTGCAGTAGTCATACTGATTTCGGTGGTGTTGATCTTGTTGTCCGAGTTCTGCGCGATTCCGCGGATGGTAGCCCGCACCTGTTTTGCTTCCAGATGAAGATAGGCAGGAATGAGGTAGCCAAAACACGGATACTTCTTGTCAAACGCAGCACGGCTTGCCCTTCGTTTCTCAATACTCTCCTCTGTCTTGGCGTTTTGTTTCACCTGCCGGGCAGTCGGAATTAAGTCCAATGTACTAACCGGAGCAGGGGAGGTGGGGTCACTTGTTTGACTGGGAATAATCAAACGATCAAGTGGATTTCGTGGGGATCGTTGGGTCATGATGTTAAACTCCTAAAATCTCGAACAGGTCAAACTGGACAGGCGCAAAGGCAGGCACTTCCCAGCGGGGTGTTTTGATGTGGTGGTGTTGGGTGTAGACTTCCATCCATTCCTCTGCAAGTTCACGGGTATTTTCAACAGCGCGTTCCAACCCGACGCCGTGATTACGACCACCGCAAACACAGTCACAATGCAATTCACGCGCTTCATAGCATCGGGCGTCGCAGCGCCCTTTGCAACCATCGTTGTTGTACACGGCGATCAGGGTAGTCATAGTGAATTCATAATCGTGGCGATGATCGTTTCCACGTTTTTATCCTTTGCCATAATTGGAGTACCCCTTCTTCCTTTTCTCGGTTGCCCATCGAGCAGGTAATACCTTGATAAAGGCATACATAAACCAAGCCACAACATTAGCCCAGAAATCTCTGAACGTAAGCGCTAGGAGTAACAAACTCGAAAAAAGTAGATAGTTATTTCCATTGCCATTCATGATGCTGAATGACCATGCCACTCCAAAAAGTAGTCCAAAGGTCAACGCTTTTTTGCTCATGCCAACACCTACGATCTCCTGAAAATCTCAGCTGTGACTGCTTCGTACTCCTGCGAGGCGCGATGAGTAGGGGCGTACTCAAAAATTGTCTTGCCCTCCGCTACACACTCGCGCAAAGCAGTAGCACGGTGAATGGTGGAGAGAACTTCGCGACCGAAACTCTGTTTCAGTTGTTCAAGGGACTCTTTGCTAACGGCAGTAGATTCGTCATAGAAAGTGGGTAGGATGCCCATCAATGCGCCCTGCCAGTTATGCGTCTCACGCATTTTTGCAAGCAAGCTCATTGTCAGGGTCAAACCGTCAAGAGATAGGTATTCGGTTGCGGATGGGATTAAGACAAAATCGGCGGCGTATGTAATGCCTTCCTTAATGCCGCCAACCGAAGGTGCAGTGTCAAATAGGATGTAGTCGTACTCTTTGCGAAGAGGGGACAACATTGCCCATAGTGAATCAATGGGCTTGTTCTGAGCAGCGAGTAGTATCTGAGCCGCAGCGGTAGTTTCATTGCCCGGAAGAAGGTCCAGATTGTTTCGTCCGGTCAGGCGGATCCATTGATGAATGTCATCGTTTGTGCCAGCGATCATGGACGATATCGCTCGAAACAGACCAGGTTCAGACGGCAAACCCAACGCAGTTGAGCATTGACCTTGTGGGTCGCCATCCACGATCAGAACGCGACGGCCATGCAGAGCGAAGCAGTTAGCGAGGGTTACAGTGGTTGTGGTTTTCCCAACGCCACCTTTGTCATTTGCTATTGCAAGTTTTATTGCCATGTAGTGCTTCTCCTTTTCTCCCCTTCCCTGAAAAGGGAAGGGGAGTGTTTTGTTATCGTTTACTCTGGTTCTTCTAAGGTAGTAGAGCCAGTGGAGTCTTCGTTAAACTTTGCATTCTCAATAAAAGCGATCGCGATTGGCTTGCCGTCAATCTCCGCATTCAAGGTTCGTACTCGTGCGCCGGACGCGCGATACAGGGTATTCAATGCACCAACTACCAATTGCCGTGCTTCATCTGGTGATGCATCGGTGCGCCTGCCTCGGGTGGCGACCCGGATACCAAATGGGCGTTTGATGTCACGCAGGTCATCCAGATCGAGAATTGCGGACTTTTCACCCGCCCGGCTTACGAAGGGGACACGGTGGGTTCCTCGTTGGTCGGATCGCCTGACTTGCGCGGAGGAATAACGAACGGGGGTTGCCAACCCGGGGCGGGTGCAGGTTCAGAGTCAGGGTCAGCTGTCGCGGGTTGCTGCGGAATCACCAAAGGTATCGTCACAGGGGGTGCGGGATCGACCACCGGAGAAGCGGGAGCCGCCGGAGTGATGGGCTGTTGCGCAGGAGTTACTGCGGGTTGTGCCGGAGCAACGGGAGTCGCCGGTGCGCTCTGCGGGGCTGGGGAGGGTTGTGAAGCAGGAGCATTCTGCGCGGCAGGAGCTGCGGCGTATTTCCACGGGTTGGAGAATGCTTCCCGTGCAGCTTGAATACGGCGCATAATATCTAATCCGTCTTTGCGCTTGCGAGACGTTGCAGTTTGTGGAACGTAGTTCTGTGGAACAAATTGAGGTTGCCCGAACTGCGCAGCGGGCTGAGGCGTTTCATAGACATTCTCGGCAGTTAGTTCAAGAATGTCGCCAGCCACAGGCAAGCCCAAACTGCGCTTCACATCCGTGATCATGCGGGGGGCGATCATGTTGCCTAACATCCCACGCTCACGAATGAGTTGCTCGGTCGCCTGCTTCATAGCCTCATCGGTGATCTGCGCGGTTTCGTAACCAAGGGAAATCTCGGCAGAAATTTCAGGGGCGCTCAACTTGAAAGCGTAGTACAGAATCACATGTCCAACCAGCGCCACGATGAATGTCCACACGATTGAGTCGCCAGCCCAGGAGGGGACTTGGGCAAGTTCCTGCCCGCCCATCATGACCTCAACAGCAACCAGGAGTAGCGTACCGATCAAGCCAAGTCCGAAACCAAGTGTTGCGATTGCGTACTGCCCTACGCTTTTGCACAGATAAATGATGGTGCCAAGCCAAATGAGCGCGGCGACATCGAACAGAACCATACCCATTACCTGCCCCAGAAAGTTTCCGGGGAATAACTTCCCCAGGGCGGAGAAGGAGTAGACCATCAACATGGCGATGATTGCCAGTCCAAAGACGGCGAACAGGATCACCATAACGTGCGGCAAAATTTTCTTCATAATTGAAATACCTCCGTGTAGTTTTGTGATGCTTTACTTTTGCTGAACGACGTAGACACAGTTAGGTTGTGTGATCGGGCAACCGCGCTGATCCTGGATCCAGGTGAACACGAACAGAAAGGCAAAGATCAATGCTGCGAGTAGTACGACTTGCGCGACCTGCTTGAACTTTTTCATTGGACGCATCTCCTTTTTGTCACTTGCAGTAATTCATGTTGACCCACCCTGTCAGGTCGCCGTAGAACACGCGCTGCCAATTGCCCTGTGCGAAGGTTTCCTGGTCGATGGTGAGGACGTCACCGCTGTTCAGTACAGCGTCAACCGCAGAATTCGTGCCTGGTCCGCGGCGGAGATTCAAATTACCAACCGTAACTTTACAAACGTCTGTTACTGATGTTGAAGTCGCGGTGAAATCAGTAAGGATAGGGGAGGGTGAAGAGTGGGTGTGCATACCAGGAGTAGGGAGAGAACATGCAAAGATCAAAAGCGATGCAATGATTGATACTGCTATGCCTTTTTTATTCATTCTTCCTCGACTTTCCTGTGCAATGCAATAATGGGCAGGACTTTTTATTGATCACAATCTTGGATATCCGTCTTGCTTCCAATTTATGCAATCTGAGATAGGCAGGTAAAAGTTCAAGCGGAACCATAACAACGTCGCTTCTGAAAGGAGAGGGCAGTTGTGCAACTTTCTGTTCCCTGGTCAAAGCTGGATGAGCCTGTGTCATTGAAACTCCTTTTTCTTTACAATCTCAAATCGAACATTAACTTCGTTTCGCACTACCCACCAGTTACCATTCACTTTCACTTCGCGGCGGCGGGCATTCATGGTTCTGATTTCCTTCACTTCACCTTCGTCTTGCAGCCAGGCATGCTTTTCCGGGTCCCATCTGGCAACCTTTACGGAGTCACCAATTTCAACGTTGATCTTCATGGGATGATTTCTCATAGGTACGAGCGTTCTCTTGGATGGGGATAATAATGTTGACGGTATTTATCTTTTCTTTCGCCTCGTCAATCCCTTTTGCGCAAGCACAACATACCTTCATTGGGTTCTTTCTCCACGCATACCGAAACACAAGATTCTCGCTATCCTTTCTACAAGCTTCACATTTCATAGGCTCCTCGCTTTCATAAAAAATCCCGCTGGAAGA
>JAFLCF010000023.1 GCA_017303735.1 Anaerolineae bacterium | reverse complement strand
GGGCATCCTTCACTGATTAAGACCTTGACTCATGACCCCTGAATCCATATAATTGGCTCGTTGGATGTACATAAAAAAAGAGCTAACACCAGCAAGCGCTTGAGGAAATCACTCGAAGCGCTTGCATTTGTTTGTCTCTGGTACGCGTTAGCTACACGCTACCTATACTCAAAAGAAATTTTATTTTTGTAGGAGAGGATCCAGTGGAAACCAAGGGATTAACTGCACTCCGTATCAGCCTTGCCTCGCCCCAAACGATCATGTCTTGGTCGTATGGTGAGGTGCTGAAACCTGAAACCATTAACTATCGCCGCCTGCGCCCTGAGAAGGACGGGCTCTTTTGCGAAGCGATCTTCGGACCGACCCGCGATTGGCAATGTTATTGCGGCAAGTACAAGAACCCCCGCTACAAAGGCATCACTTGTGAAAAGTGCGGCGTTGAAGTGACCCGTTCTTCCGTGCGCCGCGAGCGCATGGGGCATATTGGGCTTGCTTCACCGGTGGCGCACATTTGGTATACCCGCCGCATCCCGTCGCAGATGGGTATGTTGTTGGATATTTCCCGCCGCAACCTGGACCGGGTGCTTTACTTTGCCCAGTACATCGTCACCTATGTGGACGAGGAAGCCCGCAAGAAAGCCCTGCAACGCCTTGAAGATGAGATCACGGTTTCCGAACGCGAACAGGCGTCGGATATCAACTCGAAAATTGTTGAGATCAAGACCCGGCGCGATGCCAGCATTGCCGAACTCAAACAGAAGCAAGCCACGCTCGAACAAAGCTACGATGAAGGTATTGCCGAACAGCTCGACCCGATCATCAAGGAAGGTCAGCGTTTGGAGCGTTTGCTTCAGGACCAGATGGGCGAGACAGTTAAGAAAGCCATTGTCTTTGATCAAGGCGGCGAGAAGATTGTCGATGCCGGCGATAAGGTTGCCAGCAAGCACATCACCTTGATTCAGAAGACCGTTCAGAAGAAGCTGGAATCGCTTGAGAATGAACTCAAAGACAAGCGCCAGGCAGAGATCGACGAACTCAAGACCAAAACCGCCACGATCAAGGCACAGGCAGATACCGAAATGGAGGCCCTGCGCAATCAGTTGGATTCGCAGACTTCGGTCTCTTCGAACAACTCTTCACGCCTGCGCGATGAATTGCTCGAACTGCGCCCGTTCACCTTCATCAGTGAAATCCGCTATCGCGAGCTCAAACAACGCTGGGGTCAGGTCTTCCGTGCCGACATGGGTGCCGAAGCCTTCTATGACGTTCTCGAACGCCTTGACCTCGACAAGCTATCTGAAGAACTCTGGCACGAAGTTCGCACCACCAAGAGCAAGCAGAAACGCAAGAAAGCCACCACCCGCCTAAAGGTTGTGGAAGCGTTCCGCCGCTCTGGCAACCGCCCCGAGTGGATGATTCTGACCGTGTTGCCTGTTATTCCGCCCGATCTACGCCCGATGGTTCAGCTCGATGGTGGGCGTTTTGCCACCTCCGATCTTAACGATCTGTACCGCCGCGTGATCAACCGCAATAACCGCTTGAAGAGATTGCTCGAACTCGGCGCACCAGATGTCATCATCCGCAATGAGAAGCGTATGCTTCAAGAAGCTGTTGACTCTCTCATCGACAACAGTCAGCGTGGTAAGGCGCTCAGCCGCCGCGGACGTCGCGAACTCAAGTCTTTGAGCGATATGCTCAAAGGCAAGAAGGGGCGCTTCCGCCGCAACCTGCTCGGAAAGCGCGTGGACTACTCCGGTCGCTCCGTGATCGTTGTGGGTCCGACCCTCAAACTGAATCAATGCGGTCTGCCGAAGAGCATGGCGCTCGAACTGTATCGTCCGTTCGTGATTGCCCGCCTCGTGCAGAACGGTTATGCCGCCAATGTGAAGGGTGCCCGCCGCCTGATCGAACGCAACCGCCCCGAAGTGTGGGAAGCGCTCGAAGGCGTGATCGGCGACCGTCCCGTATTGTTGAACCGTGCACCTACACTGCACCGTCTCGGTATTCAGGCGTTTGAGCCGATCCTCATCGAAGGCTCTGCTATTCAGCTCCATCCGCTCGTTACCACCGCTTTCAACGCGGACTTCGACGGCGATCAGATGGCTGTTCACGTTCCGCTTTCTCAGAAGGCGGTTCAGGAAGCCCGCGATCTGATGCTCGCTTCGAAGAACTTGCTCAAGCCGGCAGATGGCGAACCGATCATTTCCCCGTCCAAGGATATGGTCTTGGGTGTGTATTACCTCTCAATGGAACAGAAAGCCAAGCATCGTGGCGATGGTCGCGCGTTCTCAAACTTCGATGAAGTGGAACTCGCCTACGCCCTCGATCAGGTGGATGTTCACTCTGAGATCAAACTTCTTGCGAATACCTGGTACGACGACAAGGGCAAACGCCTCCCTGAACAAGAGAAGCGCCTTATCGACACCACAGTTGGACGCGTTCTTTTGAACCGCGTGTTGCCGGAACAGGTTCAGTTCGTCAATAAAAAATTGGACAAAGGCGGCGTGAAGGATCTTGTTGCCGAAGTCTATGAATTGTGCGGTCAGGAAGTGACCACCAATGTTGCAGATGCGATTAAGAGCATCGGCTTCGAATTTGCCATGAAATCAGGCACCACTCTGGCGGTGGCTGATATCTCCATTCCGCCGGAACGCAAACCCATCATCGATGAAGCCTTGAAAGCCGTCGAAGTGGTACAGCGTGACTTCCGCCGCGGTCTGCTGACCGAGCAGGAAAAGAACGAACGCGAGATCCAGATCTGGCAGGAAACCACAGAAAAGGTCGGTGATGCCGTGAAGCGTCACATGGATCCAGATGGTAACCTATCCACCATGGCAACCTCCGGCGCTACGAAGGGTGGGTTCTCCACCATCTCGCAGTTGGCTGGTATGCGCGGTTTGATGGCAGACCCCTCCGGTCGTATCATCCCGATGCCGATCCGTTCCAACTTCCGCGAAGGTCTGACGGCGCAGGAATACTTCATCTCCACCCACGGCGCGCGCAAGGGTCTTGCCGATACCGCTCTGCGTACTGCGGATGCTGGCTACCTTACCCGTCGTCTCGTGGATATTGCCCAGGACATTATCATCAATGAATATGACTGCGGCACACACGATGGCATTTATATCCGCAAGGCAGACGATGTGGCTGGACAGTCACTCGCAAGCCGTATTTACAGCCGCCTTGCTGCCGAACGCATCCTCGACCCGAAGACCGGAGAGGTGCTGGCTGAATACAACGACGTCATCACCCATGACATGGCACGTGCCATTCAGGATGCTGGTGTTACCGAATTGAAACTCCGCTCGCCGATGACATGTGAACTGACTCATGGTATCTGCTCCAAATGCTACGGCATTGATCTTGGACGCGGCATCATGGTGGAACTTGGTTCTGCGGTGGGCATCGTTGCCGCTCAGTCCATCGGTGAACCGGGTACACAGTTGACGCTCCGCACCTTCCACACCGGTGGTGTGGCGTCTTCGGGTGCAAGCGACATCACCACGGGTCTTCCCCGCGTGGAGGAAATCTTCGAAGCGCGTAAACAGCCGAAGGGTGAAGCCGCCGTCGCCGAAATCGGAGGCGTGATCCACATCCTGCAGTCGGAGAAATACGCCGACATGCGCGAAGTCCACATTGAACATGCCGAAATGGTGCATGACGAATACGCCATTCCAGAAGACTGGAAGATCATGGCGAAGGACGAATCTGAAGTGCAGGCTGGCGACATCCTTGCTACCAAGGAAAAAGCCACCATTGTTTCCCAGCATGGCGGGCGCGTAGCTGTTGAGAAGAAAGACCGCAAGGTCATCGTCTCTTACGAACAGCGCGAAGAAGTCATCATGGATATTCCCAACACCTCGCGCATCCTCGTCCGCGATGGCTCGCATGTGGAAGCTGGCACCGCTCTCACTGAAGGTTCGTTGAACCCGCACCGCATCTTGAAAATTCAAGGACGCGATGCCTGCCAGATGTACCTGATGACCGAAGTGCAAAAGGTGTATCGCTCACAGGGTCAGAACATCCATGACAAACATTTTGAGGTCATCATCCGCAAGATGTTGAGCAAGGTGCAGATCACCCGCCCCGGCGATACCAAGCACCTGCCCGGTGATGTGATCGATAGACTCGAGATCCGCAAGATCAATGAGCAGTTGATCGCGGAAGGAAAATCTGCGGCTCGCTTCAGCGAAGTCCTGCTCGGTGTGACCAAAGCTTCTCTCAGCACCGACTCCTTCCTCTCTGCATCCTCCTTCCAACACACCATCAAGGTGTTGGCAAGCGCTGCGATTGGTTCCACCACCGACCCGCTCTTCGGGTTGAAGGAGAACGTCATCATCGGCAAGCTCATCCCGGCGGGCACGGGCTTTATCCACGGGCGCTTCACGGTCCCTGGCGATGAAGCAGCGGCAGACACTACCGAAGAAATGCCAGATACCACCGCTGGAGACTAATCAAGTTCAACAAAATGCCCTGAGCGAAAGTTCAGGGCATTTTTTGTTTGATGCTCTGTGGAGGGCTTAGCCTACAACAGAGCATCAAGATGAATTTATAATCACCGAAATGAAACGTATATCCAAAAAGCCAGAGGGACAGCCCACCCGCGGAAAGACCGCCGATAACCGCTTGCGCCGGGTGGATAACTTCATCCTCCTCTACGAACCTGCGCTTCTCACACGGACCGATGGGCTGTTTTCTGATTCTTTATTTGTTGACCTCGGCTACGGCTTTGATGCGCGCACCACGCTCGAGAGTGCCGCACGTTTTCGACGCGTGAATCCGAATCTAAACATTCTGGGCGTGGAGATCGATAAGGAACGAGTCGATGCTGCTTTGCCCTTTGCAGACGATAAAACATTCTTTCGCCTTGGCGGATTTAATTTGCCTTTGCAAAGCGGCGAGCATGTGCGCCTGATCCGCGCGTTCAATGTGTTGAGGCAATATGAAGAGAGGGATTTTGTCCCTGCCTATGAGCGGCTTGCCGAATATGTTTTGCCTGAAGGACTGATGATCGAAGGGACGTCCACACCGTTTGGAAATGTTTGGGCGGCGAATCTGGCTCGAAGCGCTGAGGCAGGTCAATGGACGTTTGAGGCGCTGGTCTTCTCCACCAACTTTCACGGCGGGTTCGACGTCGAAGAATTCCAAACTATCCTCCCGAAGAATTACATCCACCGCGTGGTGAAGGGAGAGACGATCTACGATTTCTTTGAGGCGTGGAAGCGCTCCGCTGCCGAAACCGTACATGCAAAGACTTTCGGGTTGAAGCAATGGTTTGCCGCATCAGTTGAGGCGCTGGCTCAAAAAGGCTTTCGGGTGGACTTGCACAAAAAATGGCTGAGCAAAGGGTATCTGATATGGTATCTATGATTTATTTTCGTGTCATAATTGGGGCGAAATAGGAGAACTTCATGCAGCGTTCGAAACGTTCGTATCCTTACCTCATCTTGGTTATATTTTTAATTACTGCTTGTGTGATCCCCGGGCTGTCTTCACCGGGTGCTGAAGTTATCAGCACTGTTACTACAGAGATTCCACAAGAGATCACTGCAACCTTCACCCCTGGTATCACTCCATCACTAACCCTGACCTTCACTCCGACGTTGATCTACCTCACGCCGCGCTTCCCATCTGAAACCCCGACCGAAACACCTCAGCCCGGTACTGAAACCGTAACACCCGAAATAACAGATACGGCTACTCCTGGTCCGGTAACAATAAGTGTGACCCGCCCAACTCACTGCCGTTCGGGTCCTGGAAAGCAGTTCGAGATCGTTGGCTCTTTGCTGGTTGGTATGAAAGCCAATGTGGTCGGACGTGAACCGACCAATCAATATTGGTACATTGAGAACCCATATGTGTTTACCGAATATTGCTGGGTGTGGGGTCAATATGCCGAGTTTGAAGGTAATTCACTGCTGGTTCCGCTTGTTACATCTCCGCCTACGCCCACAACCACAGGGTCGGCAATCCCTACCCTTGATTTCGACCTTAAAGGGAGCGGGTTCCAGAGTTGCAATGGTACGTTCTGGATGAATATCGAGATCACCAGTGCAAGCCAGTCCATTTTCGAGTCTGTGAAAGTTGAAGTGTTTGATAAGGATAAGAGTATCACCCGTGTGCTCGCCGCGAATAATTTTGCCGCTGCCATCGGCTGTGACGGATTGACGGTTAATGACAAGGTGACAACCGGTGTTGCTGTGCTCGCTAGTAGCGCGAAGTTCGATTACAACTTTAAAGGGAATGCCATGCAGGCTTCGGTAACCGTCTGCACAGAAGATGACCTTAAGGGAACCTGTACAACGAAACAGATTCCCTTAACTCCATAGGTGATAGAAACTCATTCGTTTTATTTGAGTGGGTAGGCAGATATACCCTTTTCATAGGCTGCGATCACGAACGCTCCAGCGGGCTGGGGTAAAGTGATCCATGCCTGTTCCAAGCGCCATATCGATTTGCCGTTTTCGATGTTGATGGCGTCCAATTGGCTTGGGATGATGCCAGATTGAAAAGCGGGTGGGTCATCGCCTGAGGTGACAAAGGCGGTTCCATCCACCGCCGTGAGTTGAAGTGTATTCTCTAAACCGGGTTCGAACGCCCAGGCTTTTTCTCCGCTGACTGCGTCGTATGCAGCGAGGCTATTATCTTGCACCACAAGTAATTTGCCGTTGGTTTCCTCATTGACGAGGAACGGTCCGTATAAACTTCCGCCTGTAGACCATAAAACCTCACCCGTTTCCAAATTCAACGCACTCGCGCCTTGTGAGGTATTCAAATAGCCCAAGCCATTCTGAAATTGAATTTCTCGCGAAGTGCCATACATGCCGAGTACTTCCCAAAGTTTTTTTCCGCTGGCGAGATCATAGGCAAGTAGGCTGGCATCTGAGCCAATGGTGTATCCGGCATACAGGTAAAGAATGCCATCTTCAATGATATAGGTGTCAACGTAATATGGCACATCAAGCGTGATGCTGCGAGTGAATGTTGCGTTGGGCGGGCTATATTCGCGTAGAACACCTGCGGGGGATAACGAATAAAACGAAGTCTCTGTATAAAGATAATCAACCCAACCTGCATTTAGGTCTGCGTATTCTGAAGGGTCGATATCGTTTTGGGTATAGGTAGAGATCACTTCACCATTTTGTGAGTCAAGGATAAATAACTCAGTGGATGATTTCCATGCGTAGACATAACTCTCAACTGGGATGACCGGGTAATTTTCTGGAATGCCCGTAAAGCGCCATGCTTCACTTCCCGTTTGCAGGTCGTAGACAATAACGGAGAAAAGCACATTGCCATCTGAATTGGTTTCGTCTGTGAAGGGACCGCGGAAGAAGGCATGGTTCTTGTATATTCCATAAAACACGGCGATCTCTTCATTGATCACTGGACTCCATAATTCCTCCCCGTTGACTCCATTCAAGCCGAGCAGACCATTTATGGAGAAGCCGTCGCTGGCGAGATAGGTGTAGACGTTGCCTGCTTCATCCACATGCAGAAGCGGGTCGAATCCGTTGTTGTGAATGGACTCGTTCGAGTAGGTCCACACCGGTTGCGGCGCGGAAAAGGATTGAAGTGTTGAGCAAGCCAGAGCGGAGAGAAGAAGCGGAAGAATCCGAATCAACGAACGGCGCATGGTTAGGCATCCTTCTTTTTGCGGATGAGGAAAAATGGTATCAAAAATAAGGGTAACGAAATGAGCAGCCCGATCAGAATCCCGCCGCCGAACATGCCGCCAATGGAGGCGATGGCGTATTCGCCGTTGTCAATGATGTCGGTGGAGCCATCTGGGAAAGTGCAGGTGATCTCAACGGTGTGACCTTGGGTGCCGTTGGGGTCTGAGGTGGTGGGACCCGATGCGCCTTCTTGAAGTGTAGTGCTTTCTGCGCCGGGGCAATACAAGGCAACGGCAAGGCGGTCATTTAAGTTGGGGATGACGAATAGGGTGGGTCCGATCATGAAGGTGGTGACGAAGAGAATGCCGCTGGCAAGAAAACAAACCAGCACCCAGGCAATGATGCGCGCGATCCAAACTTCTTTTGATGTGTTAAGTTTCATGGTTACCTCTAATGTATTTAATTTTATAGTCTTTGTCGCTAGATACTATCACCCAAAAGTGTGGGACTTGACGCATCTCTTTTTTGCTCGTAAGATAAGCCCCGCAATAGAACATTAATTCGCCATAATAGACATCAAAGCATTCATGGTGAGTAAAAGGAAATTTCATGGAACTTGGTATCGTACGAAAAATAGACATCGACACTGAAATGCAGCAGGCGTATCTTGATTATGCCATGTCTGTGATCGTGTCTCGCGCCCTGCCCGATGCACGCGATGGCATGAAGCCGGTGCAGCGCCGCATCTTGTATGCGATGTACGACATGGGCATTCGCAGTGACTCGCCGTATAAAAAGTCTGCGAGAATTGTGGGTGAAGTGCTAGGTAAATATCACCCGCATGGTGACTCGTCTGTGTATGAGGCGATGGCTCGTCTCGCGCAGGATTTTTCCATGCGCACCATGCTCGTAGATGGTCAGGGGAACTTCGGTTCCGTCGATGGTGACCCGCCTGCTGCGATGCGTTATACCGAGGCAAGATTAACCGCCGCCGCGCTCGACATTTTGACGGACCTCAACAAAAATACAGTGGACTTCACTGCCAACTTTGACGACACGCTCGAAGAACCGAGCGTGCTACCTGCTGCGATTCCGAATCTGTTAGTGAACGGCGCGACGGGTATCGCTGTGGGTATGGCGACGTCGATCCCGCCGCATAACTTAAGTGAAGTTGTGGACGCCCTCGTGTTCATGCTCGAACGCTGGGAGAAGCTCGACGACATCGACGTGGAGCAGTTGATGAAGTTCGTGAAGGGACCGGACTTCCCAACCGGCGGTCTCATCATTGAACAGACTGGCGAAGAAGGCATTGATGCCGCCTATGGTTCCGGTCGCGGACGTGTGATCGTGCAAGCCAAGGCGCATGTCGAAGAGATGGAACGTGGCAAGAGTCGCATCATTGTCTCTGAATTGCCATACATGGTTAACAAGTCCAGCTTGATCGAACGCATTGCCGAGCTGGCGCGGGACGGTCACCTCGAAGGTCTCTCGGACCTGCGCGATGAATCGGACCGTCAGGGCATGCGTATTGTCCTCGAACTGACCAAGAATGCGGATCCCAATTTCGTTTTGCGTGACCTCTACAAACGCACTCCGATGCAGACCACCTTCAGCATCAACTTGCTGGCATTGGTGGATGGTGAACCGCGCACCTTAACTCTCAAACAGGCACTGCGCGTCTATTTGGAGCACAGGCTTACGGTCATCAAGAGGCGCGCGGAATTTGATCTGGATAAAGCCAAGGCGAGGGCACACATCCTCGAAGGGTATCTCGTCGCGTTAAAAAATCTGGATGAACTGATTGAACTCATTCGTTCTGCGCCCGATGTTGAAACCGCTCGCGCCAAACTGATGAAGCGTTACAAGCTCTCTGAGTTGCAGGCGAATGCGATCCTCGACATGCAGTTGCGTCGTCTCGCTGCACTCGAACGCAAGAAGATCGAAACAGAATATAAAGAAGTGACTGCCACCATCAAAGAGTTGACCACGTTGTTGAAGACTCCAAAACTCATGCGCGGTGTGGTGGCTGATGAATTGTTGAAAGTGAAAGCTGCCTATGGTGATCGCCGCCGCACGCAGATCGCCAGTGTGAAGGATGGCGCCAAGGGTGGCAAGGCACTCACCACCAATGACCTGCTTCCACAACAAACAGTGTGGATCGGTGTCACTGATGACGGTCTCGTCTCGCGCACTGCGGATGATAAACAACCAAAACATTCCGGCAACGATGCGCCCAGATTCCTGGTGAAGGCTTCTACGACCGACACGATCTACTTTGTGAGCAAACTCGGCAAAGCGGCTGCGGTGGCGGCGCATTTGATCCCTGAAGCCAGCAAGATGAGTCAGGGCATCGCGTATCACAAGGTTTCTCCGTTGAGCGATACCGATGCACTGGCGGCGGTGTTCTCACTGCCTGCCAGTAAATCTTCATTAGGTGAAGAGGCTTGTGTCATCACGATCACACGCTTCGGTATGATCAAGAAAAGTCTGCTCACTGAATTGCCTGGTCCTTCATCGCAGACCTTTGTGTTGGCGAAAGTCAACGAAGGTGACCGTCTCGGTTGGGTGGGTGTGACGGATGGCAAGAAGAAAGAAATTCTGCTCGTCACAGCCAGCGGCATGGCGATCCGCTTCAAGGAAGATGATGTGCGCCCGATGGGTCTTGTGGCGGCAGGCGTGAACGGCATGAAACTCGAAGACAAAGACGAAGTGGTTGGCGCGGAAATTTTGCCCGTGGATGGCGAGATCTTCCTGCTGACCAATGATGGCAAAGCTAAACGCGTGGACCAGAAAGAATTCCCGGTGCAGGGACGTTACGGCAAGGGTGTGGTGGCTTGGGACTTGCCCGGCAAGTCCACTCTTTCCGCGGTTGCCACTGGAAAACCGAATCACGTGCTCACCATTCACATGAGCAAGGGCGCGCCAAAATCCGCGAGACTCGATGCGGCGGCTGTGAGAAAACGCGCCTCCTCTAAGGGTGACCTGGTCGTTGAAGTGAAACCCGGCGAGACCATCACCGCTTTGGCTGTGGCTTGGATGTTGGAGAGTTATATCAAGGTAGCGAAGGTGGAAGAGCCGAAGAAGGAAAGTGGAAAGACATCGTCCCCGAAGGGGAAGAAAGAAGCGAAAGCGCCTGCGAAAAAGGCTGGGAAACCTGCAGCAAAGGCGAAAGCGAAACCGGCAAAGAAAGTGTCCAAGCCGGTGAAGAAAGTACCTGCGAAGAAAAAGAAGTAGAGTTGATCAGACCTCCGAAGTCTTCAATAGATTTCGGAGGTCTTGTTTACAGGCGGTATAATTCATTTATGAAAGGCTGGCCGTTATGAATTTTACGGTTGAATACGAACAGGAAGAAGACGGACGCTGGCTGGCGGAAGTGAAGGAATTACCCGGCGTCATGGTCTATGGAACCGACCCTGATGATGCCGTGGCTCACGCCCAGGCATTGGCTTTACGTGTTGTGGCGGATCGACTTGAAAATGGCGAATCCGTCCCGATGTTGATGTTTTCCTTTTCCGCAGCATGAGCGATTGGAAATCGGTCAAAGCGAAACGTCTGTTAGCCGCGCTGGAAAAGATCGGCTGGCGGGTCAAGCGACAGGCAGGCTCGCATAAAATTCTGGAGCGCCAAGGCTGGACGGATGTGGTATTTGCATTCCATGATGGGGAAGAGATCGGTCCGAAAATGCTGGCAAGAATTGCCAAGGTAACAGGATTGAAGCCTGGGGATTTATGAAAATACCTGCTTCGCAACCGCGTCAAGTAAAGAAAACGGCTCCCGAGTATCGTTTCGATTATAAGAAAGCCAAGCCCAATCGTTTTGCCAACCGAATGAAGGATGCGCCGTTTGTGGCGCTGATAGACCCTGACGTGGCGAAGGTATTCAAAACAGCAGATGAGGTAAATAACGCCTTGCGAGCATTGATCTCGGCAATGCCAAAAGCCTGATAAATAAAAGACATCCGAAGCCTCAAAGACTTCGGATGTCTTTTTATGAATTAGCCCCTTAAGAGCGGTACCTAAATCTGAAATGGTATCATTGCCCTTATGACCTCCCTGCAAAAACGGATTCTCTTCATCTTGCTCGCCATCGGCAGCCTATATTTCATCCTCTTCATTCCGCCCAACAATACCGGCGCGGACGACCAGATGATGATCTCGCTTTTCGAGCCGGATGAATTCGCGCAATATCCCATCGCCGAGAAGATGGTCGCGCCCGCAGAGTCGCTTAAGCAAAACCTGATCAACTTTTTGATCTACGGTCATTACTACTACGGTTGGACCTTCTACGCCGCCAGCGCATTGCTCGTCTTAATAGGGACTTCTGTTCAACAGGACATGCATCTGCTGCGGCAGTTCATCAGCGTCCTGCCGATGCTGGGCGCGCTGCTTCTTCTGGTTTATATACAAACCAAATTCCGTTCCTATCTCAAATCCATTGGGCTGTTCATCCTGCTGCTTGCCGTCTCAGCGGTGGTGGAGAATAACCTGTGGTGGCATGTCGATAGTCTCGCTGTTTTTTTTACAGTGCTGGTCATTTTCTTTTTGGATAAGGACAACCTGCGCTTCGGTCCTGACTTTTATCTTGCCGCGGCCGCTACAGGCCTCGCCTCCGGGACGAAGGTCATCGGCTTGTTTTTCTTTCTTGCCATTCCCGCGTATATCTTGCTTGGGGTTCTTCAAAAGAAATTAAATTGGCGCACTGCTGCCCTGCGTGCCGTGTCCTTCGTGGGCATCATGGCGGCGGTCATTTTCATCAGCAATCCATTTCTCGTCTACAAAAGCCAGCGCACGGATATGATCGAGATCCTTTCGCGCCAGTCCACGTTCCAGAATCAAGGCTGGGTCTTGTCCTACGCAAAGGGACCCGCTTCGTGGCTGCCGATCATTCAACGTCTGTATGGAGAGTTGATCTTTATTGCGTTGGCATTCTTTGCGCTTGCCCTCGAAATTAAACGCCCCGAAACCCGCGCGCGCGGACTGGTCACTGCCTTGTGGGTGATCCCATTTGGGTTGTATGTTTTATTCGTCGTTGCCATCAAGCCCACACATTTTTTCCTGCCTATTTTGCTGCCGGTGTATGCCTGTCTGCCCGCGTTATTTGACCTACCGATCTTCGAGAAGAAAAATATCCGCTCGTGGCTGCTGGGCGTATTCTTCCTGGCTGTGATCGGGTATCAATTTATTCAATACATTGGCAGGGATATTGCTTTGTATCAAGAAGTGCTTGCCCGCGAAGAGCAGGAAGCCTCACTGGTCTTTTACCGTGAGCTTGAAGAGAGCATCTTTCCCCGCCTTCCAAACGGGGAAGAATTGGTCGTTGTCCGCGATGTGCGCATGTACCTGCCGGATGATTCGCGCTGGGTGGTGCGCAGCTACTGGAATATCAAATACAGCGTCATCCAAAAGATCGAGCCGGACCTGATCCTGATCTGGTCGCAGCGCATTTGGGATTACACACAGGAGGGCGCAAGAGAAAGCGCCGTAGACCCCGTGGCTTTTGAAGAGACGTATCAATTCTACGTGGATGCAGACAAGGACCAAATACCCGGCTACAGGCTTGTTTCCCGCGATAGTGAAGGGTTATTCTTCGTCCGCGAGGAATTGTATGAGGCGTATTTTAAATAACGGATATGTACGGTAGGGGCGACCCGTCAAATTGATGGAAAACAACGTTGTGCAAAGGGAGGGTCGCCCTATTGGCAGGGCGACCCTCCCTTTGAGAATAAATGTGTTGTAATGTCTGGACGGGTCGCCCCTACAGAATACGGCGCAGTGATTACTCCTTCTTCAACTCTTGTAATCTCGCCACCAACTCCGCTTGAATTTCACGGTAATCATTTTTCCCCGCCACGTTTTGCAATTCATACGGGTCGTTGACCAGGTCATACAACTCCACTTCGCCGGTGGAGTATTCGGTGTATTTCCATTCTTCGGTGCGGATGGCGTAGAACTCGGGGATCATCGAACCGACTCCCTCTTCGGTGGGCCAGTGTTCGATCAGGATCGCATCTCTCCACGGGGCGGCTGGGTCTTCGAGCAAAGGGACCATGTCCAACCCGTCGACAGTTTCTGGAACTTGAAAACCAGCCCAATCGGCGATGGTGGAATATAAGTCGATGTTGGCGACAAGGCTTGAGTCAGTGCGTGCTTTGAAATAACCCGGCGCATATACAATGAACGGTACTTTGGCACAGGCATCATATGGACAATTCTTCGTCACGCCGAAGCGGTGATCGCCGAGGGTCAGCCCATTATCGGTGGTGTAAATGATGATGGTGTTCTCATCCAACCCGGCTTTCTTGAGCGCAGCCGCAATGGAGGCGACTCCGTCATCGACTGAAAGGAGCGAGCGTAGGATCTGCAAATGGGCAGTATCCAGCTCCTCTTCAGAAAGAGGCGAGAGGTCCCCGATGTAATCCGGTTTGTCGCGGATGTTTTCCTCGTTGAAACTGGGCGGGCGGTATTGCACCCAGTCCCAGCCGGTGCTGGCGCGGAAGGATTCCTTATGGCGCGGCGCGCTGATGTAGGGCGAGTGCGGGTTGTAATAATTGACGGTCATGAAGAACGGCGCATCCTTCGCATCCCGGATGAATGCCAGCGCATAGTTGGTGATGACATCTGTGCTGAAGTTGGCGTTGTTGCGTTTGTATTCAACGATCTCGCCGTTCTGTGAGAGGCTGAAATTATAGTAATACTGAAGGTTGCCTGCATCTTCGCTGGCAGTCAGGTTTTTTCCGGTGAAGACATTCCATACATCCCAACCCGGCGGGACGACCCCAAGAGGCGACAGGTTATCATAGCCGTTCAAATACTTGCCGAGATATGCCGTGGTATAGCCGCTGTCTTTCAATTGGATCGAGAAGCTGCTATCGGCATTGAACTTTTCCGCGCCACCCAGGGGCAGGGTGTTGGTCAACACTTGATGATTGTGCGCATACTGCCCGGATAAGATGCTGGCGCGTCCCGGGCAGCACAAGGGTGTGGTGGCGAATCCGTTCTCGAAGACGATGCCGTTGTGCATCAATTCGGTTTTGACAAAGGGCATGTAATCGACGGTGTGATACGGCTGGTCGTCGGTGACGATGAGGATGATGTTTGGGCGTGAGTCGTTCAGCCTGTCTTGTGAGGCGGGAGACTCAATGTCGATGTCGAAGAGTGTGGGCGCGTGATCGATGACGGGCGTGGGCGGGTTGTAGGGCGCAGGCAGTTCTTCTGCGGCGCAGGCGGCAAGCAGGAAAGCCGCTGCGAAGAGCAAAGTTCGTTTCATCCCAAATTCCCTACCAGGTCCAACTCTGGCGCGATCTTTCGCATTGCCAGGATCACATTCCCAACATGTTCCCAGACATCAATGCCGAACTCTTTGGCGGCGTGTTCCATTTCTTCGCGGTTGGTTCCGGCGGCGAAGGCTTTGTCTTTCCACTTCTTTTTGACGGAACTGGCTTCAAGGTCATACAACGAGAGTGAGGGGCGCACCAAGGCAACGGCGGTAATGAGACCCGTCACTTCGTCGCAGGCGCAGATGGCTTTGCGGCGCAGAGTGTCTCGCGGCAGACCGAGATGATCGGCATGGCTCAAAATATCTTGAATGATGTCTTCAGGCACACCACGCTCGCGTAGGATGGGCGCACCCGCTTGTGGATGCTCTTCCAGGGTGGGGTGAATTTCCCAATCAAAATCGTGCAACAGACCGATCAAGCCCCAGGCTTCCACGTCCTCGCCGAATTTTTCGGCGTAGAAACGCATGGCAGCTTCGACAGACAACATGTGCCGCACCAATCCTTCATTTTTGACATATTCACGTACGATGGCTAGGGCTTCTTCACGATTCATTTTGTTCTCCTCTAGTTGTGTCATGCTGAGCGACAGCGAAGCATCTCTACGATAATCTAAGAGACTCTTCGCTATGGCTCAGAGTGACATGATTACTGTATCGGTTCCGGTTCACCAAGCACGGGCAGCGGCTTCGCTATCATCAAATCCCATGCGGCTTGGAAGACGGCGAAGGTTTCGCGGAAGTTCCACCAGGCGCGTGAGCGTTTGAGAAAATAACGGTTATCCGCTTCCACGCCCGTCGAATTAACACCGAACCAATTGCAAAGTGTCAGCGCGCGCGGCATGTGAAAGTCTTGAGTCACGAGAATGGCTTCTTCTACGCCGAAAATATGTTTGGCACGGTAACAGGTATCGTACGTGCGCCTGCCCGCATAATCGAGCACGATGTCTTCATCGGGCACGCCGCGTTCCAATGCATATTGGCGACCTGCTTCCGGCTCGTTGTATGTGATCTCACGGTTATCACCGCTGATCAATATCTTTTTTACCTTGCCTGCCTGATACAAGTTAACGGCAGTCAACATGCGGTCACTCAACACAGGTCCAGCTGAACCATCGCGTAACAAACCTGCGCCGAAGACGATGACAACTCGTGCGGGTGGAACGTCTTCCAAAATATACGTCCGCGGGTTTGCGAACAGTTCCATGATCAATCGGGGCATGAATAGCCCAATGGCAATCAACATCGCAAGCACGAGGGCTGCCTGCCAAAGAAATTTGAATATTTTTTTCAACACGATGTTATTCTATCAAAGTCAGCAGATCCAACCCCGAAGCATTGACATAGGCAATGAACTCCGCATAGGCGGCATCTTCCACGGGCAGCATTTCATCGAATCCATAAACAGTCTGCATGGCGGCTTTGCCTTCGGGCGTGGTCATAAAGTCGATGAACGCGCGCTGAATTCCGCGCCGCATTTCGAACGGCAAAGACGTTGCCATGGAAATATTTTCATACGGGATGATCTCTGGAATGCGCCATGCCACAAGAACACGCTCCATCACATCGGGATAATCGGCTTCGAGGGCAGGGGAGACGCGGGCATCGACAAAGGTCCCGCCAAAATCGCAGATATCATCCACGTAGACGCCGCGCACCACATTGGGCTGACCTTCGAGAAATGCCCCGGTTCGCGGCTGGACCTGAGCCTGATTCAGCAATCCGAACGGCACCACATACCCCGACGGCGAGATCTCGTCGCTCCAACAGGGTTTCTTGTCTTGAAATTGTTTCAAGGCGGTGGCAGCATCTGTTGTATTTTCGCCGCGTGCTTCGTCGAAGTAGGCTGTGAATTCGCTGTCGCGGTTGATGATGATCTGCGCGCCGTAGAACATCTCTCCGTTGCGGACGCGTGCCAGCAATGCCGTAGCGGAATTATCTCCACGGGCGAGCACAAAGGCATACGGTGAGAGAGATGCGATATGGACATTGCCTTTTGCCAGAGACTCGATCAATGCCTCTTCGGATGTCGGAATGACGGTGACGATGCGATAGCCGGTTCGTTGTTCGAGATAGGCGGCAAGCTCATCTCCAGCCGCGATGACGGCTTCGTTGGGGCGCGGGTTGGCAGCCAGGGCGAGGATCAAAGGATTCTGGTCTGTGCCCGGCTCGGGCGGGGAAAGAGGCGCTTGTGTCTCCACTGCGACTGCTGTTGGCGTGAGAGTCGGCGTTGCCGTCGGAGTCCCGAGAGTCACTTGCAACGGAAAGGAACATCCAAGCGTAATAAGTAGTGTTAATAGTATTAATAGTAAAGAGTTTATCTTACAGGTTTGTTTGGTTTCAAGCATGATGACCTTGCTATAATAATACGACAAGTTTAATGGAGTGCCGCTGATCGAGCGGTAAAAGGACAAAAATGAAAAATACGTTTAGCACGATCATGTCCATCCTGATTTTGGTGGTACTTGCCGCTGGGGTCTATTTTATCGTAGAGACCGTGCGCGATACCGCCGCCGCCGCTGCCGAGCCTTTTGACCAGGTGAATCAGGCGAATCAGGCATTGCAAACGCAGGTGGCGCAATTAGCAAATCCTACGGCGACGATCATCCCAGACCCGGTGACGTACATCAACGAAGTGCGCGCGCTGGCTCGTTTGGAGACGATCCAATACAGTATTTCGCAGGTGGTGTCGGCAGAATATAACCAGGATAGCCCTGTGTATGCTTTTGCATTCGGCAGTAAGGTGCTGGTACAGATCCACGGTGCGGTGATCGCAGGCATTGATATGGAAAAACTTCAGCCCAGTGATATGCGCTTTCAGGATAATGTGCTTTATGTGCGGTTGCCCCCTGCAGAGATATTGGCTGTAACCCTCGATGAAGAACAAACGGAAGTGTACACCGTGCAAGAAGGTCTCTTTGTCGATATTGACCCGAACCTGGTGCTGGATATTCTGGCAGTGGGTGAAGATAAGATCGTGAGCGTGGCATTGGAAGATGGCATTCTATTGCAAGCTGAAAGAAATGCCGAGGCGTATTTGATCCGCTTCTTTACGGCACTCGGCTATGATGCTGTGATCTTCGATGGGTTTTAGGCTTATGAACTCACCTTATGCAGTTTATGCTCCTGCGGGGTCTGTGACCCCGCAGAGTTCCTCGCGCAACACGGTGGGACCGCCTTTGAGCGGGAGTGCGTAAGGTGACTTATGAAAGAAATCGAAACAAGGCGGAGAATCCCTCCGCCTTGTTTTTTTATTACGGGTTGCAGCTTACGGGGAAAGTGACCTGCTCTACACGTTCATTCGGTGTCAGGATAATTAATTTCACCCAATACTCGTTCGGGGCATTGATGCGATAGAACTCGTTGATGACCTGCGTCCCTGCCTCATCAAAGACGAGGGCGCCCACATCAGAGACGACTCCTGTGCTGGCTTCCCATTTCCAGGTGAAGAGGGTGGGTCCGTTGGTGGTGATGGCGGCTTCGAAGAAGACGGTCTGCGGGAAGTCGTTGCAGTTGACGACGATGCGGTTGGGCTCCACACGCAAATCTACATTGGTGATGCTGACGACAGGTGGCGGCGCGATGGGTAGTTGCGCGACGTCTCCCTGTTCATCGGTCACTTCGGCAGAGACCCAGCAAAAGCCGCCGGGGTTGATGGGGTCTTGCACCTGCCACCAGGTGGAGGCGTCGTTGCGTCCTACGGCGATCAGCGTCCGCCCGTTGCGGATCTCATTCAAGGTTTGATAGACGGTGCCGGGTCCGAAGCGGCAGTTGACAAGTTCGGCGGTCACGAGCACAGGTACCTCCACCGTTGCGAGAGTTGGGGTGATGGGCGGCAGGGTGGGCGAAGGCTCGGTGGTAGGAGCCGTTGTCGGTGTGGGGGGAGGCGGCGTATTTTGAGATGTGCATCCCACTAAGGTGACAAAGAGTCCTGCAAGCAGGACAAGGCGTTTCATTGTTTCCTCCTTAAGGAAAAGCAGTTCGATTACAAATCTCCATCGGCGTTGGAGAGGCAGGGCGGTCGTCTGCCCGCATTAACTACTGTAACAGGAGAACACGATCTTTGATACGCTTGAGAGTGAAAAATAGTACTTTCGTAGGGTAAGCTGGTCGTATCAAAGGTTGTAAAAAAAGAAAATTTGTTCTATAATTCAATATCGTGATGTTTCCCCAACGCCAAAGGAGATAACCATGAGTTCACTTGATAAGGCTATTCAGACCCAGATCGATAATATCCAAAAGAAGACCGGGAAATCGTTGTCGGAACTTGCTGCTCTCGCTCAAAAAAGCGGGCTGACCAAACATGGTGAGCTTCGCGATATGTTCAAGGAGAAGCTTGGGCTTGGGCATGGCGACGCGAACACACTTGTGCATACCATCTTGAAATCAGACGGAGCCAGTGCTGCCGATGGTAAAAGTACAGATGCCGTGCTTGATGAAATTTATACCGGAGCAAAAGCCGCTCAACGCCCCATTCATGAAGCCCTGATGAAAGCGATCACCAAGTTTGGGGAATTCGAGGTGGCACCGAAGAAAGGCTATGTGAGCCTGCGGCGCAAGAAACAATTTGCCATGATCGGACCCAAGACCAACACCCGCTTTGAAGTGGGCATCAATGCCAAGGACTTAAAGAAAAATCCGCGGTTGGTGGAGCAGCCCAAAGGCAGCATGTGCAATTACATTGTTGCATTGACCGATGCCAAAGAAGTGGATGCTGAATTGATTGCGTGGATAAAATCCGCTTATGAAGGGGCTGAGTAACATGTCGGAAGATTTTAGAAAGAACCTGCTTCAATTAATGGAAGAGACCTTCGAGAGTAGACATCACGGGATTTATCTCGATAAGGGCACCTCTTTGTTTGAAACGTTGGACACGGTCTCAGCAGCCGAGGCATCCATTCCCGTTGGGAATAAATGCGCCTCGCTTGCTGCACAAGTGGCACATACTACATTCTTTATTGAGTCCTTCGAACGCTTTGCACTACAAGGTGATCACAGTCCACGAGATTGGGGCGAGATATGGCGCACTGTGGAAAAGGTCACACCGGAAGAATGGGATTCGTACAAGGCAAAGCTCCGTGATGCCTACAACCGTATGACCCACCTGTTCACGAACAACCCAGCCTGGAATGAAGATACCATCGGCGGTGCATTGTCAATTGTGGTGCATTCTGCCTATCATCTCGGTGAAATTCGTCAGGCATTGTGTACTTTGAAAAAGTAAGGTGAGCCGTATGATCTTCAAAAACGTCCAAGCCTTGGTCGAAGTGTTCGAAGTGTTCGAAGATCAAAATAACCTATGAAGTGGATCATCACATTCCTTGTTGTGCTAGCCGCCGGGTATATGTTCTTCGACGGTGCGCATGCTCTGATCGTTGGCGATTACATCACACCCGCAGATGGCGAGTACGCCGGTCAACTCGGACCGTGGGCTGGGCTTGTGGCTTCCATTGGCATTGACCCACGCTCAACCTTTATGAAAGTTATCTTTGTCGTGTATGGCTTTTCTACCCTGGCTGTACTGGCTGGATTCGTCACCCAGCAGCCGTGGGGACGTAGTGCCTTGCTCGTTATGATTGTGCTCGGGTTATGGTACCTGCCGTTTGGTACAGCCATAAATATCGTTGTGTTGATGTTACTGTTCCTGAAAAGAAATGGATGACCATGAAAAAATATTTCCTACGCAAGAGCAGGCTGGGCGGTATGCCCAGCCTGTTCGTTTATAATGAAAATAGTCGTTTTGATAGAGACCCATAGGTGACATTAAAAATTTTATGGAGGAAGCATGATCGATTTCAAATCCAAACTTGGGCGTAAAGCGCTAAAGCATTTAAAGCAGGAATATTTCATCTGGCTTACCACCGTCGACTCAACGGGAGCGCCCCAGCCGCGCCCGGTCTGGTTTATTTTTGAAAATGACTCTGTACTTATCTTTAGCCAGCCCAGTGCTTTTAAACTCAAGCATATTGTGAACAACCCGAATGTTGCTTTGCACTTCAACACCGCTGACCCAAAAGGCGAAGAAGATCTGATCATCTTCAAAGGCACCGCCAAGATCGATACTAAAGCCCAACGTGCCAACAAAACACCTGCCTACTTGCGTAAATACCGCACTGGCATCAAAGGCTTGAACTCAGACCCCGAAGCGTTTGGGCAGGAATATTCCACTGCGATCCGCATCAAGCTCACGTCGCTGCGCGGCTGGTGATATGAAGAACGAACAGATCATTCAAAAAACTGCCGAATACATCAAGCAGGAATTTTTAGATGATTCTTCCGGGCATGATTGGTGGCATATCTACCGCGTCTGGAAAAACTCCATCGCCATCTGCGAGATCGAAAAAGCGGATACCTTCATTGTTCAACTCGCAGCGTTACTGCACGATCTGGATGACTGGAAGTTCAACGAAGCGGGCGACGAAACCCCGCATCGCGCCCGTGCCTGGCTGGATTCTCTCCATCTAGACTCAGCCATCGCCGATAGCGTCTGCACGATCATCATGCACATCTCCTATAAAGGGGCGGGCGTCGAAAACAAAATGGACTCGCTCGAAGGTTTCATTGTCCAAGATGCCGACCGTTTAGACGCCATCGGTGCCATCGGAATCGGACGAGCCTTTGCTTATGGTGGCTACAAAAATCGCCCCATGTACGACCCAGACTCTCCACCCAAAATGCACGCTAGCTTTGAAGAATACAAGAACAGCAAAAGCGCCACCATCAATCATTTCTACGAAAAATTACTTCTTCTCAAAGATCGCATGAACACAGCGACTGCCAAACGCATTGCAGAAGAACGCCATGATGTGATGGTGAAATTTCTGGATCAGTTCATGTTGGAATGGGAAGGGAAGAATAAGTAATGAGTAATAAGTTAAGAGTTACTCATCTCTCGGAAATATTATGAAACGAAAATTCCTTATTCCATCCCTTGTTATCCTCGTCCTGCTTGCCTGTCAGACGCTTTCAACAACGCCTGCTGCACCACCTACGGCTACAGATTCCCCAAGCACTGAATCAACAGAACAAGCCGCTGATGTGCCATCCGAATCGCCTGCCGATCCGCTCGCAGGTGCGGAGGGTATGGGCGATTCGTTCTATCCCAACTTTGGCAATGGTGGATACGATACCCAACACTACACCCTTGATATTCAAGTCCTTGACGTAGATACCAGCCAACTCGAAGCCAAAACCACCATCGAAGCCATTGCCACACAAGACTTGAGCCGCTTCAACCTGGATTTTGCTGGTTTTGAGATCACCAGCATTGAGGTCAATGATGAAGCAGCTGAATTCACAAGACAAGGTCAAGAGCTGACGATCACCCCTGCCCAAGCCTTATCAAAAGATGAAGCCTTCACTGTTGCAGTGTCTTATCAAGGCGTTCCCACACCCATGACTTCGCAAGCATTGCCCTTCCCAACCGGCTGGATCGCTTACGATGGCGGCATCTTTGTCCTAAGCGAACCCGATGGCTCGGCAAGTTTTTATCCGGTCAACGACCATCCACTCGATAAAGCGACCTATACGGTCATTGTCACCGTGCCAGAGCCGTATGAAGTTGCCGTCAACGGGTTGATCGAAGACGAAGTGGACAACGGTGATACCACCACGTACACCTTCGGCATCAATGACCCAATGGCAAGTTATCTCACCACCATCAACATCAACGACTTCAATATCGAAACAATGGAATCCGATGGTGGCATCCCCATTCGTAATTACTACGCCGCCAGTCTGCCCGAAAACATCAACGAGCCTTTTGCGCGGCAGGGCGAAATGCTCGACTATTTCAGCGAGTTGTTCGGCCCTTATCCATTTCAGATCTACGGCGCGCTCGTCATGGATACCGAGTTTGGCGCGGCGCTCGAAAATCAAACCCTGTCGATCTTCGGCGTCGATATGATCAACCTCAATGATATTGAAGGCACCGAGTCTGTGGTTGCCCATGAGCTCGCGCATCAATGGTTCGGAGACTCGGTCAGCGTTGCCGATTGGAGTGACATCTGGCTCAATGAAGGCTTTGCCACCTATGGCGAAGCCTTGTGGGTGGAATACGATTACGGTGAAGATGGGCTCAATAATTGGGTCACTGCTGTTTACAACGAAGTGCAATCCTTGCCTCAGTTGTATCCGCCGCCCGGCAACCCTACACCAAACGAACTGTTCAATGGCGGTGTTTATTTACGCGGCGGGCTTACACTCCACGCCCTGCGCGTGGAAGTTGGCGACGAAACCTTCTTTGAAATTTTGCGCGAATATCACAGCCGTCACAAATACGGCAACGCCACCACAGACGATTTCATCGCTGTTGCCGAAGAACTGAGCGGGCAACAACTTGATAATCTCTTTGATGCCTGGCTTTACGACGAACAACTCCCGCCCATGCCCTAAGATTAAACAAAGTGACAGTCACCTTTAAGGTGACTGTCACTTTTAACGCATCCGACTTAACTCACACCTGCTTCTGCGCTTCAGGCTTTTAGCCACCCGAAAGCATCTTCCGCACAATGGGCGTCAGCCCGGCAAAGAAGAATTCCACGGCAATCACCATCACGATCAACCCCATCAAACGCAGCATCACCTTATTCCCATTTTCTCCAATGACGTGCGTCACCTGCTTCGCGCCCAATAACAGCAAATACGTGAATAACATAATGCCTGCAATGATGCCCAGCACAATACCTTGCTCAACCATCGTCTCCGATTCATTCATAAGCAGAATCGCCGTTGTGATCGCTCCCGGTCCGCAGATGATGGGAATTCCCAACGGCGTGATGGCAATGTCATTGATGTATTCATGGTTGGTCTCGTCATCAAATTGCGTCCGCGTGAGGCGGGCTTGCAGCATTTCGTAGCCCATGAAGAAAAAGATCACGCCTCCTACCACTCGCAGGCTATCCACCGAAATCGAGAAGAAGCGGAAGATCCACTGACCCGTCACCGCAAATGTCAGTAAAATAAGGGCACCTGTCAGCGTTGCCTTCCATGCCACCCGGTGAGATTCCTGTGGTGACAGTTTGGCGGTCATGGCGGTAAATACAGGTACCACCCCAATGGGGTTGACCATGGTAAACAGCGAAATAAAGCTCAATAACGCAAACTCGAACAAGGGTGAAGCGGTCATAATTCTCCTGGGACGTATGGGTGGTGCCGTTTTTTTCAATTGGGGGTAAGATGATAAACCGTTCAACGGCATTTCACCGACAAATATACCAAACAGGCTATGAAATCATCTGATGGTACACCTCATGATAAGAACGTATTGCCTACCCTTATCCGCCGATTTGGGATCATACAGGTTGTATTGGCGACCACGTTTATTTCTGTACTGATCTCTGTTGGAATAACATCTGTCATTATGTATGTAATCGATGGTTCTATAGGAGGGTCTGGAATTTGGATATCGGTGATAGTTCCTTTGTGTATAGCTCCCATTGCCTCATATGCCAGTTTCACGCTTGTCCATCGCTTAGACCTTGCCGAAAAACGCCTACGCCAGCTTTCCAATACTGATGAACTGACAGGCGTTTTAAACCGCCGCTATTTCTTCGAACAGGCTTCCCGCGAATTTGAACGCGGTAAACGGCATCAAACTCAATTTTCAGTAGCCATTTTGGATTTTGATAATTTCAAAGATATCAATGATATTTATGGTCACCTTGCTGGAGATGCTATCTTAAGACATATTGCCCAACTTTGTATGGCAGGGCTTCGGCATGTGGATGTTTTTGCCCGCTATGGAGGGGATGAATTCATTTTTCTTCTTCCCGATACCAATGCCCAACAAGCAAAAGAATGCTTGGATAGAATTCTTGAACAAGTTCGATCTTCTGTCTTTCAATTTGGTGGGCATTCGATTTCAGCCCGCGTCAGTATTGGAGTTTCGGTATTTCGCGCAAACATGACGGATTTCAACGCCCTCATGCGCGAAGCGGACTTTGCCTTATACGCTGCCAAACATCAGGGCGGGATGCGCGTCATTGCGCATCGTACCTTGACAGAAGTCTGATTCCGCAGATAATAACCGCATCAAGGCTGTGACAGAGGAAAGTAGGCTGAAGGAAGCCGCCAGAGATGTGCAAGGCAGTTGGTGAAATTGCACTCGACCGAACCCAGTTGAAGTTCCCTCTCGAGCCGTTCAGGTGAATGATCTTCTAGTAGTCTGAGCCGCAATTCCAGCGTTATCAGGGAAGCCGATGTTAGTCGGCACAAAGCGCATCTCAATTGAGATGAATTTGGGTGGTACCACGGGTGAACTTCCTCCCGTCCCATAGTGGACGGGAGTTTTTGTTTGTATTTTTATCCGTCATTGCGAGGGCGCTCTTGCTCTTTGCCCGAAGCAATCTCATATTTAATTTGGAGATTGCTTCGTCGGGAAGATCGCCCTCCTCGCAATGACGGGAACAACGGAGGCATCTATGCAAGACAAATTAAACGAGATCGAAAAAGCCGCGCTCGCTGCCCTGGCAGAGGTCAATGACCCAGCCGCAGTGGAAGCATGGCGTGTGACTCATTTGGGGCGCAGTTCGGAATTGATGGGAGTCTTTTCCGGCTTGGGCAAACTCTCGAAAGAGGAGCGACCCGTTATCGGTCAAGCCGCGAACCGTGTGAAGGTGGCGCTTGAGGCTGCGTTGGAAGAAAAAGCCGCAGTGGTGAAACAAGCCGCATTGGAGAAATCCCTCGCTGAAGAAAAATTGGATGTGACCCTGCCCGGGCGCAACAAGCACATCGGGCGTTTGCATCCGTCCACACAGCAGTTGAGGCGCGTGCTGGCGATTTTGGCGGAGATGGGTTTTCAAGTTTTCACCTCGCGCGAAGTGGAAACGGATGAGTTTAACTTTCAGCATTTGAACTTCCCGCCGCATCACCCCGCGCGCGACATGCAGGATACGTTCTTTATTGAAGCGGAGAACCGCGGCGATAATCCGATCTTGATGCGCACCCATACCTCTCCGGGACAAATTCATGCCATGCGTTATTTCGCGGCGACTGACCCGAACAACCCGCCGCCGATTCGTATTGCGTTGCCGGGGATGTGCTTCCGTTATGAGCAGATCACTGCGCGGTCGGAAGTGCAGTTCAATCAGGTGGAAGGACTTGCAGTTGGCAAGAACATCACTTTCGCGGACTTGAAAGGCACGATTGCGGATTTTGTGCGCCGCATGTTCGGTGAAGGCGCGCGCCTGCGCTTCCGTGCTTCGTACTTCCCGTTCACGGAACCCAGCGCCGAAGTGGACGTGGAATGTTTCGTGTGCGGCGGCAAGGGTTGTCAGGTCTGCAAGAATTCGGGCTGGCTTGAAATCCTCGGCTGCGGCATGGTGCATCCCAATGTGTTGATCGCTGGCGGCTACGACCCGAAGGTCTACTCCGGCTATGCCTGGGGCATGGGGCCCGAACGTCAGCTCATGCTGCGTAATAAAGTCGGTGACATCCGTTACTTCTGGGGTAACGATGTGAGGTTCTTGGAGCAGTTCTAAAAATTAGGAATTGGGAAATTAGGGATTAGGAATTACCTTCCCTAATTTGTAACTCCTAATTCCTAATTTTGACGAAAGAGGAAACAACTATGAAGATACCTTTATCTTGGTTAAAAGATTTTATTGATTTGAGCGGACTGTCTGTTGAGGACATAGCCCGCAAACTGACCCTCGCTGGCATGGAAGTGGACGAGATTCTCTACGTCGGTCTGCCCATGCCTGTGTATAAAGAAGGTGAGAAGCACGAGTTCAAGACCAACGGCATCGGCTGGGACAAGGAGAAACTTGTCGTGGCGGAGATCCGCGAAGTGAAAGCGCATCCCAATGCGGACAAGTTGACTTTGCTCGACCTGTACGATGGTCAGCAAGATCAGGTCGTGCTCACTGGCGCGCCGAACATCTTCCACCTCAAAGGCGCGGGCAAACTTGATAAGCCCATCAAGGTGGCATACGCGAAGGAAGGCACGACTCTTTACGATGGTCACGCTGAAGGTCAGGTGTTGATGACGCTCAAACGCGCCAAGATCCGCGGCGTAGACTCGTACTCGATGGTCTGTTCTGAAAAAGAATTGGGCATCACCGACGAAAGCGATGGCATCATCATCCTCGACGACGATGCACCTGTGGGCATGCCGCTCGCCGATTACATGGGCGATGCCGTGCTGGATATTTCCATTTTGCCGAACATGGCGAGGAATGCGAACGTGATCGGTATTGCGCGTGAGTTGGCGGCGATGTTGGGTCGTGAGTTGAAGAAGAACAGTAACCAGTCACCAGTTATCAGTGGACAGTCGGTAAAAGAGTTAGTGGAAATTGAAATCACCGATCCTGAACTCAACCCGCGCTTCGTCGTCGGTCTGATCCGTAATATTGAGATCAAGCCCAGCCCATATCAAATTCAACGCCGTCTCAAATTGGCGGGTGTCCGCGCCATCAACAATATTGTAGATGCCACCAACTATGCCATGATCGAATATGGCGAGCCTTTGCATGCTTTTGATTACGATGTATTGAAGGAACGTGCTGGTGGCAAAAAGATAAAGATCAGCACTCGTGCCGCAAAAGATGGCGAGAAACTTACTACACTCGATGGCAATATACGTACACTCACTGCAATGAATGTGTTGGTCTGCGATGAGAAAGGACCTCTTTCTCTTGCAGGTGTAATGGGTGGTTCAGAAAGCGAAGTGTACGACGCTTCTAAAGAAGTGCTTGATGCTGTTGGTATCGAGACAAAACCTGATGAAAAGTTGCCGCACGGTAAAGCAAGCGTGCGCGGAAAAAGCACAGTTAATATCCTCCTCGAAGGCGCGGCGTGGAATTTCATCAACATCCGCCGCACGGCAAAGCAGCACAACCTGCCGTCCGAAGCCTCATTCCGTTTTTCGCGCGGCGTACACCCTGCCATGGCAGAAGGCGGCGTGAGTCTCGGCTTGAAATATATGGCAGAGTGGGCAGGAGGTGCCGTTGCCCCCGATCTCGTGGATGCGTATCCGCTGCCGCCGAAAGACGCGGTGGTCGAGATCACCGTCAACGATGTGAAGCGTTGGCTCGGCATTGACCTCACGCTTGAAAAGACTGCCGAACTTCTCAAGCGCCTCGAATTCAAATGTGAAGTGAAAGGCGATAAACTCCAAGTCACTTCCCCCAATCATCGCATGGACATTGGCGAAGGTGTCGTCGGTGTTGCCGATGTGCTTGAAGAAGTTGCCCGCAGTTATGGTTACGACAACATCCCGACCACCACCATGGCAGATGCGCTTCCGCCGCAGGTTGGCAACCCCGTCCACGAGTGGGAAGAACATCTGCGTGATCTGCTCGTTGCGCTCGGTTTGCAGGAAGTCGTTTCGTATCGCATGACCTCGCCCGAAAAAGAAGGTCGCATCGCCAAGCACGATGAATATGTCCGCCTTGCCAACCCCATCGCACCCGAGAAAAGCGTTCTGCGCCGCAGCCTCATCGCTTCGGTGATCGACTCGCTTGAGAAAAACATCCGCTACAGCGAAGCCTTCTCGTTCTTCGAAATCGGCTCGGTCTTCGTGCCGCACAAGAACGAACTCCCCGATGAGCCGCGCAAACTTGCCATCGCGATGACGGGTCTGCGCGAAGCGACAGCATGGGATGTCAAGGATTCCGCCAAACTGGACTTCTTCGACTTGAAGGGACGCATCGAACTCATGTTGAGCGGGTTGCGCCTCACAAACATTTCCTACACTGCCACTTCTGCCTACTCTCATCTCCACCCAGGCAAAGCCGCCGAAGTCAAAGCAGGTGACAAGGTCATTGGTGTGTTCGGTGAAATGCACCCGCTGGTGAAAGAGCAATACGAGTTGGGTTATTCGCCTGTCCTCGTTGCTGAATTCGACCTCGACATCATGCGCGCCATCGCCCCGACGTATGGAATCAAGACCATCCCTGAGACACCATCCATGTACGAAGACATCGCCCTCATCGTAGATGAATCAGTGTTGGCTGAAACCGTCGAAGCACTAATCAGGCAAACAGGCGGAAGAAGCGTGACCAACGTCCGCTTGTTCGACCTGTATCGTGACGAAAAGATCGGCGAAGGCAAAAAGTCTCTGGCATATGCGTTGACGTATCAAGCCGAAGACAAGACCCTCACTGACGCCGATGCTGCCGCCATCCGCAACAAGATCGTCAAACGGCTGGAAAAAGAAGTTGGCGCGAAATTGAGAAGCTAAGCGGAATCAAGGAGTTCTACTCGTTGATAAGCCAATGGGATGCAGGCATGTGCTTGCATCCCATTTTTATTGGACGTATACTTAAGGACACCAATCTTAAAGGAGAGATTATGAATACGAAGAATAAAGGTCTGATTGCCACGATCGCCGCAGTTGTGTTGTGCGGATGCCCCGGTTTGTTCATGTGTTTTATGGGAGCGATGTATGCATTCGTTGGCTCCGTCCCCGGCGCAGATATTGATATTAATGGTAGCAGTGACCCTTCGTCTGCGATCACATTGGGGATTAGTCTTCTGTGTGTATCCATTATCTTTATTGCAATCCCTGTTGCGGTTGGTTTCTTCACCATGCGAAAGAAACCGGCAGCCTCCGGCGACGAGCCGCTTCCTCCTGTTTCGTAAGAAATGCTTGTTTGAATACAAAAACGGACACTTGGTGGAATCAAGAGTCCGTTTTATTTTGCAGAAGATTTATTATTACTTTGAAACCATGTCCTTCATTTGCTCGACATAAGCCAAAGATTGATGCCGGAAATAAGTGTTATACAACTCGGCGTAATGTCCGCTTTGGGTGAGCAAGCCTTGATGGCTGCCCTCTTCAATGATCGTGCCTTTACTCATAACCACAATTCGGTCTGCGGCTTTGACGGTTGACAAACGATGCGCGATAAGAATGCTGGTGGAATTCTTCAGAATGAGATTCAACGCCTGTTGGATTTGCCACTCGGTGAAGGGGTCAATACTGGCAGTCGCTTCATCGAGGATGAAGATGGCTGGGTTTTGTACCAAGACACGCATCAACGCCACGAGTTGACGTTGCCCCATCGAGAGGCGATTGCCGCGTTCGCCCACTTCGGTATGCAAACCATTCGGCATGGCATCCAGCCATTCGCCGTCACCGATGCGTTTGGCGAGGCGCAGCATTTCTTCTTCGGGCGCGCCCGGTGCGGCATAGCGGATGTTATCGGCGATGGTTCCTGAAAAGAGAAATGGCACTTGTGAGACGATGCCAAGCTGACGGCGATATTGAGTCAAGTCAAAGGTGCGGATGTCGCGTCCGTCAATGAGAAGGCGACCTTGTTGGTATTCGTAGAAACGTGCGATCAATTTTGCAATGGACGATTTGCCCGCGCCGGTATGCCCTACCAGTGCAAGAGTCTCTCCGGGTCGAATGAGCAGGTTGAAGTCGTTGAGAACCGGTTCTTTATCCGAATAGCGGAAGTACATGTGATCAAAATGTATCTCGCCTTTGAGGCGCGGCACATCCTGTTTCTCGATCTGCACCACATTCGGGTCGGCATCGATCAAGGCGAAGACACGTTCTGCTGCAGAAAGCCCGCCCTGAATTTGCGCCCAGAACGAAGTGAGATTCAAGACCGGGAAGAAGAACTGGTCGAGGCTCATGATGAATAGATACCAAGCGCCAATGCTGATGGCACCCGCAGCCGCGCTGTTGCCGCCTACATATACGAGAACGCCCACGAAGATCCCGCCCAACGCATTGAGCGTGGGGAAGACCAGTGAGAGCACGAAGCCGCGCTGAATGTTCACGCCATAAGATTGCTGATTCGACTCGTCGAACGATTTGAAGATGCTATCTTCTTGTCTGAAATTTTTTGCGATGGAGATGCCGCTGATGGTTTCCTTGATGGCGGCGTTGACATCTGCCATGGCTTTCATGCCGCGTTTGGTCACGCGCCGCGCCATTTCTCGGAACCCCGATGCGATCAAAAAGATGATGGGCAGAAAGCCGATCAGTAACAGAGACAAGCGAACTTCGGTGGTGAAGAGTACGTAGGCAATGATGAATGCCTGAATGAACTGCGCCACCACGTCTGTGACGATGACCACGAGCTGACCAAAATCATTCGTGTCGGATGTGATGCGCGAGACGATGCGCCCAGACGAGAACTGGTCATAAAAGGATAGGTCGTGCTCTGCGGCGGCGCGGAAGGCACGCGAGCGCATATCCAAGACCACATCCCCGACGGCGCGCACGATCAGACCCCGCCGCAGCCAGTTCAATCCCCATTGACCGAATGCCACGCCGACAAGTGCCAGACCTACCAAAAGAATGTCGCTGATGCTGGGCTGGTCTTTGATCAGATCCACCATGCGGCTGACGATGACGGGCAATGCCGCACCGATCACCGCAATGACGATGATGGTCACCGAGGCAAAGACCAGGCGTGATACCTGGGTGTTGAAGTAATTGAACATGCGCCAAACAAGGTCATTGTCCTTGTATTGGCGGTCATATTTTTCGTCGTTAAGTCCTGCAAAGAAACCCATAAGTTTAGCCTTATTCTGCTCTAGTCGGGGCTTAGCCCCGACTAGAGCAAGTTGTTACTCTCTAAAAATCCTCGAATACGCTTCGGATGTTTTCATCAGATCATCATGTGTGCCCATGGCTACGACCTTGCCTTTGCGCAATACAATGATGAGGTCTGCCCAGCGGATCTGAGACAGGCGGTGGGTAATGATGAAGGTCGTCCGTCCCTTTGCGGCGTTGGAGATGGCACGCTGGATCTTATCTTCTGTGGCAGAGTCGATGGCGGAGGTGGAATCATCCAGCACGAGAATGTGCGGGTCGGTGAGAAAAGCCCGGGCGAGTGCGATGCGTTGACGTTGTCCGCCGGAGAGAGTCACACCGCGTTCTCCAACCACAGTTTCGTAGGTCTCTTCAAAATCGAGCACAAAGTCATGTGCCTGTGCCGCGAGAGAGGCTGCAATGATCTCATCCTTGGTTGCACCGGGTTTACCGAAGGCGATGTTATCGCCAAGCGTGCGCGAGAAGAGGAAGATATCCTGCTCGATGATGGAAATTTGGGAACGCAGTGAAGCAAGGTTCCAATCTCGTACATCGACACCATCCACCAGAACTTGACCTTCTGAAACATCATAGATGCGGTTGATGAGTTTAACGAGCGTGGTCTTGCCTGCACCTGTCTGCCCGACAAGCGCCACGGTTTGACCAGGCTTCACTTTGAAAGAAACATTTTCAAGCACATTATCACCGCCTGCTCCGCCCTCGGCAGGAGTGGGATAATGAAAGGAGACATTGCGAAACTCAATTTCGCCGCGCAGGTCTGAGGTCACGCCTGAGGCGTTTTGGTCGAGTTTGGTCTCGCGTTGGATCAGTTCCAAAATGCGGCGGGAAGAGGACATCCCCAACGAAATTTGTGAATACGCAAAAGTAGATGTGAAGGTGGGGAAACCCAGCAATTGCAACATGCCAAAATATCCAACCACTGCGCCCACATTGATGAGCCCGGCACGTAGAAGGAAAAGTGCGTGAGTCAAGCCGCCTGCAAAGGCAAGCCCAAGCAACAGCATGGCAATGTAACGGGCTTCAAGGTCGCCTTGTTTTACAAAGGTATCGCGCACCTTGCGGGCATTCGTCACGAAGCGATCTACTTCCGCTTCTTCTTGTGCCGCACCCTTCATGATCTCCACACCATCCAATGATTCGGAAAGGTGAGTATTCATCTGACCAAATGTGGCACGTGCCATGTCGGTGACGGGTGAAAGACTTTTGAGATAACGCGCCAGCGCCACAAAGTAAATGATGATGAACACCAGCGGCGTCAGCACCAGCGTAGGGTGATAGCGCGGACCGAAGAAGAGCGGCATCAATATGAACATGAACGAACCGACCACAAGGTTCACGCCCGGGCTGAACATATAGTTCACTTCGCGCACATCGTTGGTGGCGCGTGCCATCGTATCGCCCACGGGTTGAAGATTATGGAAGGTCATACTCTTGCCCAGCAACGAAAGATACAACTCGTCGCGGATGTCGCGCTCGATCTTTTGCGCGATCAACTCCGCGCCAAAGTTACGCCCAAGCTGCAACACACCGCGGATCACTTGCGAAACGCCGATGATGATCGCCAGCGGAAGTAATACAGACGTATCGGGTTTTGGCTGCAACATGGCATTGAATGCGTCACCGGTCAGTACAGGCACAACTACTGCCAGCACGGCATTCCCGATCGCGCCAACGAAGATCATGATCACGATCCACCAATAGGGTTGCACATGTGAAAGGATCCAACGCACCGGCGAGCTAAGGTCGTATTTGTTCTTTCTGTGCAAAGTAAATTCTGCAGGAACACTAAGGGAAGACATACGGTAATTGTAACATTTTCGCATCGCAACCCCTTTTGTCTGTCCGTGTTATTTCATATAGTCGGCAATCCGGTCGGCACTTTATTCGCCATAGGAGTACTTAAAAATGAATCTACCTTCTTCTCTTGCAAGCTGGTGCGTCTGGTTATTTTTCTTGTGGTATGGTCTGGCTGTCTTTATCCCCGCTTTGAATTCAGACCTGTTCAAAAAGATCGCAGGCGTGTTGGCGATCGGCGTATTTGTTTTCAACGTGCTTGGCATGTAATCGTTAGAAATAACACAACCTCCCGCAAGGGAGGTTGTGTTATTTAATCTCAGAAAATATTTTTGCCATCTCAATTGTTTCAGTCGGGTCGAGGTCAAGATCCCAATAAGCAGATAAGACTGAAAACACCACCGTCCAGTTGAGGATTTTTTCCCGCGCCCAGCCGGTCCTTTCGTGGATGATATCCACCCGCCTCTTCGCCTGGACCTTGAACCGGGTTCTATCCATGAGAATGCCAAACGGGTTGACCATGAGTGGACCGATCTCATACCCTGCCGGTCCGATCACACCTTTGGGGTCGATCACCAACCAGCCGCGTTCAGATGAAAGAATGTTGTAATGATGAAAATCCCCATGGATCAGTTGAACATCGTTATCTGCAAATAATTCTGGCAACAAGGCTTCCACTCGAGCAAACAACTCTGGCGGAAATGGACCCGTCTCACCGCCAAACCTCGGGCGCAGGTTTTTCAACTCTGCAAACCAATCTGTCAAAAGAATGAAGCGTCCATTTGCAGGAGCAGGGCGGGTGAGCTTCAGCATCACATCCATGGCAATGTGCGTCCGTTCCTCGTCATCTTGCAAGTCTGCCAGCATTTGACCCGGCTGCAAACGTTCCAACAGTAACATGCCTTTTTCTTCATCACAATCTATTAACCGACAGGCACCCTCTCCATTGAATAACTTCAAGGTGTTCATCTCGCTGATAATTTCAGGGTTCGGCACGCCGAGTTTTAAGATGACATTGTCCTGAGCGGAGCCGCGTATTTTTTGCGGCGAAGTCGAAGGACGTTTTGCAAATGCGACAAAATTATAAGAAAGATTGGGGACAGCCTGCACCTCACTCAAACCCCAGCGTTGCGAAGCTTCTTCAATTAATGCGGGCAGGGCGGTGAGGAATGTCTCGCCGTCCTTTTCAAAAACGGTACGAATCGTATGGGTGAATGAGTCAGGGAGTTGCATATGATAATTAAACCAGAACTCCGAGGTCTTTAAGACCTCGGAGTTCTCATGCTTATGCCTGGTCTTTCTTTTCTTTTCTCGCTCTTAACCAGCCATTCAAACTATATTTGACGATGCGTTCATTGCCTTCAAAAAGCCTTTTGATATTCGGGCGTAACGCCCAGATCAGCAGCAACTCCGCGCCGAGACCATACCAGACATAATCCCAGGGGATGATGCCTTGCGAAGCGTAATACGCGAATGCCAACGTAGAATACAATGCCACTGCCATGGTCGTGACCGAGGCAATGCCGATGGTGAAGAAGGTCAACATTCCCAACGGCAGAACGATCAAAATTGACGGCAGGAAAAGTCCCATCGCGCCGCCAACGGATGGTGCTCCACCTGCCCCACCGCGCAAACGGAATTTTCCGTTCTCATCCCGTTCACCCAAAAAGATCGAATAGTTATGACCCAGAATCGCCGCAATGGGGGCAAGTACATGCACAATGGGTGTATCGGGTGTGATCCATCTTGCCAGCCAAACCGCCCCCGCGCCTTTTACAATATCTAACATGGCAGTGGCGAACCCTGCCCAAAAACCAGCGGCACGCATGGCGTTCGTCCCGCCGGTGCGCCCGCTTTCCACTTCACGAATATCCTTGCCCGTTTTTAGTTTTACGACCAACAAGCCAAAAGGTACTGAACCCAGCAAATATGCCAACACGATCGCCAGAATGTCCAAGACAATTTGCATTAAAACTCCTCCAAGAGTTGGTTTTATATAATTTTACCTA
>JAFLCF010000229.1 GCA_017303735.1 Anaerolineae bacterium | reverse complement strand
TTACCCACCGCGTCGCCAGCCTACGGTCCAGACCGACCTTCGGCCGTCGCCACCGTGGATAACGCTACCCCGCAGGGCTCCACTTATCACCGTGGAAATTCTGTCCACACGAATGGGGCCGGCTCTGACTTAATAAAGTCCGTTTTCGAGAAGGAGAATCCATCTCAAGCATCTTGACGAGGCGTTCGGCAAAGGGGCCAATCTTGGTCTCGCCAACCTTCCGCCGATAGTTCGGCTCGACGCCCTCCGGCGCTTTGAGCTATTTGCGAATCGTCTTGCGCGTCAGCCCGGTTCGGCGCTCGATCTCCGAGAGGTTCAGCACATCCCGGTAATGCAGTCTTCTTACTTTCCCCAGCAAATTCATGGTGATCATCTCCTCGGTTTCCCCGCTCCAAAACGGAACTGCGGAGGTTAATCACCCTGGGTAATTTTCAGCGCGCAGACACCTCAAAATCCGGGTACTTTTCAGTGCGCGTCAACACATCGGTTTCATCTGTTCAATCGGCACCATGACAATGGCGCCATTTTCTCAAATCAGGCGGCATGACGGTTGCTTATGCAGAGTTTCCCTATATTCTATATTATTTGCACAATCTCTTCTTGGTGAAGGAAGGTTGCATGGTGTATTGAATTGATTTTTGTTATCAATTTATTTGAACAGATTTCTTAATGACAAAAGCGAATTGTATATATTTTGTGTCATCAAGGTTTTTGTGAAAAATCCTATATGCCAATCGTCTTATGATGGAATTTGTCCACCATTTTTCATTAATTCCTTCAATTTTTTCAATTTCAAATCCACAGTTGTTGATAAGCCTGATAGCACTTTTTTTGGTAAAAAACCTTAAATGTGTTTTATCTCGTATTCCATTTAGTTCATATCGAAAATCTTGGTCTATAAATAAATGAATTAAATTATCAATATGCCTAATATTTGGCAGTGAAATTATGATGCGTCCGTTTGGATCCAGTTTTTTCTTTGCGAGTTCAAGTGCGGCCCACGGGTCAATCATGTGCTCTAGTACGTCATTCATAACAATGACATCAAAATATGAGTCTGGCAGGTTAAGCTCTTTGGTGAAATAACCGCAAATCACACGGTCGAGTACTTTTTCTGCATCTCTTGATGCTTCGATATTAGGCTCAATACCCCAAATTTCTAACGATTTATTTTTCTTCAGTAATTCTCCAAACGCGCCGCTATAACAGCCAACATCAAGTATGCGTTTGGCGCTATCCGGAATATAAACAACCATCTCCCAGCGGATGTTATGGAAGTAAGGTTTCAAGTTATGGTTGTTAATTTCCATTTGTGCCTAAATGTTAAATATTTAGATGAGATAAGACTTGAAGAAAACGTAATTCTATCTTAAGCCGCCTAGAGTCTGTTCCTAATGTTTCAATTTCATTAAAATTTTCGGGTTTTATAACATTTCCTGTTCTAACCCTGCTTGCTTTCGTCTTCATTGTTCGAATGGACAATTTATTTTTGGCGAGGGCGAATCTGAGAAGTCTCTCTGCGTGAAGGGGAACGTTATTCTGAATGCAGTATGTTTTGGCTTGTATTAAACGGTATCCATAAATTTTATATGCTTCGCTTCCGCAGATTGCAAATCGATCATTATAACCATTCCACCATTGCCATTCGGGGATATATATCCTTTTTTTATTTTGAGAGGCCAATTCAATTAAATTATTATTAATCGGCTGGTGGTATAAAAGATCTGGCCGTGCATATATAACCACATCTGGATTTGTGGCCTCGATTAAAACTGTGGTGGAGTATAGGGAGTGAAGTTGATGAATTAAATTTTTAATCGATTGAAATTTGTCGTTCTCAAGATCGCCGAATTTTTTAAAAAAGTTAAAGTCCCATTTTTCTAGACATATTTCCGGTTCCTCTAGTATCGGTTTAAACTCGGCGAACCGAATGTAATCATCGCTACTTAATTGTCCAGATTCGCCTGATCGGATATTGGTTATGTGTTTTTTGTCAAATAAATGTCCGAAAAGAACAACTTCGCCTACTTCTTGCGAAGGGCGAATGATGTTATCGAAGAGCGAGCCGCTTGTAATTATCGATCCTCTTGGAATGCCAAATATTGCTATTGCGATTTTCATTTTTATATTTAATTGTTTCTGATTTTTAATATATTAAACCCTGTGTTTTATTATAGAATTACGGTTTTAGTTTTTATTGGAGATTTGTTTGAGTTTTTTCGCTGCGCTTTGAATGCTTAGCGATGATCTTATTGTTATCATATTTGATAAAAATTCAATGTAATCATCAGTCATGCGCTTTGGTTTGTTGGTGCTCAGGTATTTTGCTGCGGAAGCAATGCTGTCGAAGCTGTATCCAATTGCAAGACCTTGTTTTTTCCATTCTGCAATTTGCCCCGTTTCTCTTGAGATTAATGGTACAAGAAAATTAATTGCATCATAAACAACACCACTGGCTGCCATCGTATAATATTTCTCATTGTGCCAAGTAAATATATAATCCATACTGGTTAGGAATTTTACATATTCGGATCTTGGTAAGGTGGCTGGTGTTGCTTTCGTAGTTAGGGCGAATTGATCGATGCATTTTGATTCGTCTGGTAAGTAGCCGAAAGCGTGGAATTCGAATGCTGCGGGCATTTCCCTGGTTAGTATTTCTACGAGTTCGATGAATTCTGGAAACCCCTTTGCTATGCTGGCGTTCCCTGCAAAGGCAATTCTCATGGGGGTATTCATGTTGTGGTTATGGGGAGTGGGGGCTGCTTCTTCTGGTGCAATTGGGTGAGGCAGACATTTCAGTCTGGAAGACAGCCAAGGTAGTTTTTTTCCAAGCTCGACTCGAATAATTTCTTCGAGAACGATAGGGGTGCCGCCTTGATTACAGTACCATTTCATGGCACCGTGGAAATCAAAGGCTTTGCGAAGTGGATTGCGAGACCTCCAACCAAGTAGATCGTTTGCGTTGCCGTGAAGTACAGCGAAACTTTTTGAAGCCAGCCTCATAAGTGTTGCTGCTGCCAATGTGGTTGCTGTGCAGGACGAAAATAAGATCATTGAGGCTCCCACGGTAAATTCGGATGGCAGCTTTCGAAGCTTTTTGAGTGAGTGGTAGATGTCGGTCGGTAAGGTATCTTTGTCTTCACCGGTTTCCCACGAGTGAAAGCTAACGTCGACTTGCACATCAGGTGGTGCCATTTCGATGATAAATTTAATTTGTTCGGCACCTCCAACGAAATTAATTTTTGCTGCAGGGTAGGCTTCTCGTACCACTCGCAATAAACCAAGATTCGCAGGCAGGTGTGTTCGATAGTTCCACGTCGGCTCAATGATGGAAATTCTGAGTTGCTCTGAATTGGCCATAATTTTTCTAGTTTGATCGTTGGCTAAATTTCCAGAGTGCTCTTCTTAAGCTTGATGGCAATCTGATAATTGTGCGCTTGAGGAGAAATTTAATGTTGAGTGGTGTTTCACTCAACTGAGCAAGAATTTTTTGGGCGAGATCGAAGTTGCCAAGCGCAAATGCTGCATCAAACGCTCTGCTTCGACGCTCAAAGATGGTTTTCACTATTTTTTCCTGGTATTTTTCCGCGTTTGGATGGTTCTGTAATCCGAATTCGAGTATCTCAGCTTCACCGATGTTCATGTGCATTGCGTTTGCGGAATCATTGCCCGGGTGACGACGTACTCTGGTAAAGGGTAAGGTACATAGCGCAATATTTCCGCACGCTACCGCTCGCAGCGTGAATTCCCAATCTTCCGCCCCGATTCCTTTAAAGCGCAGATCGTACCCGCCGATGGTGTTGAAGAAGGTTTTCTTGAATGTTAGCCCGGATTGAAAGAGCGGTTGAAATTCGAGCATGCGTTGATACAGGTCGGGAATGGCGGTCAGGAAGTGCTTATCCACTTCTATGGCTCCATCGAAATAGCCATTCGGCGCTTGGGATAATTTGTCCGAATAAGATTTATGCTTATCAAATGTCGTGAAGTTGCAGTAACAAATATCGTGTTGATGATGTTCTTTAAAGAACCTGGCCATGGTTTCAGCAAGCATTGGTTCCAAGAGGTCATCAGAATCGCACAGCGTTATTAGTTCATTTTTCGCGGCCGCGATGCCAATATTACGTGCAGCCTGAACACCGTTGTTCGTCGTGGGAATGACCACAATCTGGTCTGCGTATGTGGCCAGAACAGCCGAGGTGTTATCTGTTGAGCCATCATCGACGACAATTATTTCACTGAATGGCCACGTTTGGTTCAAAGCACTTTCGATAGTCTCTGCGATCAGGTCTGCCCGGTTGTATGCGGGTATGACCAGACTAATTTTGGGCAGTGAATCAGGCATGACGGGATGGTGTGTGAATGAATTTAATGATGCGTGATGCAATTGCTGGCGGCAAGAGACGATTGACGATTGCAGGCAGTTCGTCGCAGAGCGAATGCTTAAAGAAGACGAGAAAATAAATCCAGGTGGTGATAATCGCTGCACTGGCAATCAATAACACGAGAGGTGCGATAGTATTTGCAGGGAGTAGCAGCTTGACGCCAACAGCGCTGACGAAAACGGCTGAATTCACCTTCAGGCTGAGCCAGTGTGCTTTTATCGCCATTGAAAACCCATATTCTAGCTGGGTACTCATGAGCCAGATTGGAAGCGCGATCGCCAGGATGTCGGCAATACACAGGGCAATGGCAAAAGTGTATGCGTCGTGGGCACCCATTACATAGATGGCAAGCAGTCTGACGATGAGCCCGAATCCGGCGGAGAGAGATGCTAGATAAGGGCGGCCAATTGCCATCAGCGACGGCATGGTCAAAGAATATCCAGTGCGAATGATGGCCTGAATGCAGATGAATACGGCTATGGGGGCAGCTGCAACCCATTGTTCTCCGTAGAGAACAAGGATCATTTCTTTGGGAAATAGGGCTGTTACGATGAAAAATGGCCAGGAAAATACAGTCAGATAGCTGGTCGCTTTCGAAAGTATTGGTGCCAAGGGTTCCTTGTTGTGAAAATTTTTTGCTATGTAGGGAACCGCGTTGTAATTGATAGTCGGGCCGGCAATTTGAGAAAAAATACCAACCAGACCGTTTGCTCGGGAATAGAGACCAACGTCGTGCGCTCCACTGAGTTTGCCGAGTACCAAGTCGGGCACTGCCCCGTATAGACGCTCGATAAGATTCCCGAGAATGGCTCCTCCACCAAATTTTGCAGGTTCTCCCCAGCCGCTAAATGATGGAATGTAGGGGACATCTTTAGGACGCAGAAACAAATAACAGACGATGGTTACCAAAATGTTCACCACGTTGGCCCAAGCCAATGCCAGGTAGCTGTAATCGAGATAGGCAAGGGTGATACACGATATGGCATAAGCAAATGTGCTCACGCCGTTGACGATCGCTTGTTTTCCGGCTTCTAGATTGCGTGCGAGTAAAGCATAGAAAAATGATGCAAATGGGACAAGCGCGAAGCTCAATGTCAAAATGTGTAAGACGTCTTGAATCCCTGGTTGTCTGTAGTAGTCAGCGACGTAGCTGCTGGTATAAAAAATGAATGCAGCAAGTGACCAGGAAGTGGTGAGCAGTAACCCGAGTGCAGCGCGTATTTTTTCCGGAGAGAGTTCCTTTTCACGCTGCAGATAACTGGTAACTCCGAAATCCCGGAACACTGCAATGATGCCGGTGAAAACAACCGTAATTGAGTAGATCCCGACTTCAGATGGTGTCAGTAGACGAGAAAGGATCAGCGTGACGCCAAATTGGATCGCCGTGGCAGCATTGGTGGAGAAAAAAGTAATGAATACCGAGCGGCGGAGCTGCATGCGGTTAGAGGCCTTGAATGATTTTAGCGTTGGTCATCAACGCCCGATCGCGAAATACTCGATCCCCATCCCCCGGACGAACTTGGGGTCATAGAGATTGCGCCCGTCGAAGATCACCGGATTCTTCAGGGCCTTCTTGATCTCCTCGAAGTCCGGACTGCGGAATTCCTTCCATTCAGTCGCGATAATCAGGGCATCGGCGTTGGCCAGGGTCGCCATCGGATTTTCGGCATATTTCAGCCGGGATTCATCGCCGAAGATGCGTTGGGTTTCGTGCATGGCGACCGGGTCGTAGGTGGTTACGGTGGCACCGGCTTCAAACAGGTCCTTGATCAGTTCCCGACTGGGGGCATCGCGCATGTCGTCGGTGTTGGGTTTGAATGACAGGCCCCAGAGGGCGAAGTGCTTGCCGGTGAGATCGCCGAAGCGGGACTTGATCTTCTTGCTGAGGACGTGCTTCTGCAGGTCGTTGGCTTCTTCGACGGCGGTGAGGACCTTGAGGGTGATATTGGCGTCGTCAGCAGCGGTCTTGATGAGGGCCTTGACGTCTTTCGGGAAGCAGGAACCGCCATAGCCACAGCCGGGGTAGAGGAAGTGGTAGCCGATGCGAGGGTCGGAGCCGATACCCTGT
>JAFLCF010000228.1 GCA_017303735.1 Anaerolineae bacterium | reverse complement strand
TGACGGAGGAGAAGTTCGATTGGGCGGGGAAAGCAAACAGGTTATGACCAGACTTGGAAGGGCGAGACAGTTCGAGGTCCAGTTGAGAGGCGTCGACTCGCATTTCAGGCAGCATGACCGGAATGTAGGTCACTTCCGCGCCACGGGCATGCGCGAATTCGCGAATCCCATTGACGGAGTTGTGGTTGTCAAAGGTCAGGAGGTAACGTCCGTTCGGGAAGGGATAGGACTCGCCGACAAGTTTGAGCGCACTACTGGCATTGGACGTGAAGATGGCAAGATATTCATCGGGATCGGCGTTGAAAAATTTGAGGATGTAGTCGCGCGTGCCTTCGACGAGATGCGTGGCGGCAATGGAGGTGGGGTTGCTGGAGTGCGGATTGCCGAAGACATTCTGTTTGAGAAGTTCGTGATGTTTTTGAATTTGTGATTCGGCGTAAATTCCACCGCCGGTGTAATCGAAATAAACATGTTCGCCTGAATCGAGCCGGGCGTAATCAGTCTTGCGTAGGTCGTCTATTTTTTGGGTCTGTTTGAAGCTGGGGTATTTTTGAAGGAAGGTTTCAAATTCGGTGGACATTTTTGTCTCCTAAAATCTATTTAACCACAAATTAAGTGGTCGATCGTTTTTATTTATAAATCTTTTTGGCTCTGTTGAGGGCTTAGCCCTCAACAGAGCGGTAGTGTTTAAAATTCCTAACTAAAGATAGGGTTCCGCTTCAAAGGAAGTTGTATGTATAATTTCGCGAATGAATTTATAACTGTGGCGTTTTGCACTACAATTCTTGAACTCATACAGGAGTATTTATGGCATTGATCACACGAAATATTAAGATCTATTTTGCAGCCGTTGGTTTGTTGGCATTGTGGGTGGGTGTTTGGGGATACTTTATCCCAACCCAGGTCGATGAAGCCATTCCGTGGTTGGTGCCGCCATTGCATGCCCGCTTTTTGGGAGGGATGTATCTCTCTGGTACAGCGTTTATGGTGGCGGGCATGTTATCCAAACGATATGATGAAGTGAAGACCATGGTTCCCATGATCGCCATTTGGACGGAGATGCTGTTCGTTGTTTCGCTTTTTTATTTGGGAGAGTTCGATTATAGCCGCCCGCAGGTATGGATCTGGTTCGGGGCGTATCTTATTTACCCGGCAATTGCTTTGTGGTTGGCATGGTTGAATCGTAATTTAAACGAAGCGCATGCGGGCACGGCTCTACCTACCTGGGTGAAGGGATATTTGCTGGCGCAAGGAATTTTGGTGACCTTGTTGGCGTTGTCTCTGCTCTTTGCACCAGATCTTATGGTGACGATCTGGCCCTGGAAGATCACCCGTTTGCTGGCACAAATGTATTCTGCGCCTTTCCTCTCGTATGGGCTCGGCAGTTTGATGCTGAGCCGCCGTCAGACTTGGAATGAAGCGCGGGTGGTTTTGATCGGGATGGTTGTCTTTGCCATCTTTGTTTTGCTGGCGTCGATCATTCACCGTGAGCTTTTCTCACCCACAAACGCCTCCACGTGGATTTGGTTTGGCGGCTTTGCGATCGCGTCTGCTATGCTTGGCTTTATGACCGTTCGATCTCTTGCGGATAAATTGTTATGATGAATCCAACTCGTATGTATACGGCAGTTACAGGTATCTTTCTGTTGTTGCAGGGCACATCCACGCTGGCATTTCGACTTTATTCGCCATTGGATGAAGCCTTTCCGCAATTGTTGGCGACCACACAAATGATGCCCACACATTCGATCCTTCACATTATTACAGGCGTGCTGGCATTGGTCGTCCTCTTTCGCGGTAGTGAGCGCGCAGCTTTGTGGTTCTCGGTGGGCTTTGGTACTTTTTATACAGGCTTGGCGCTTTATGGCTACGTTACCCATGCTGCAACCATATTTCATTTGCAGATGTTCGACCATCCCTTTCATTTGTTGTTAGGTTTGCTGGGTCTGGTCGCGGCTGGACATTATTTTTATGTACATCAAAAAAAGGAATCCGTATGAACACAAAAAGTTTACCGATCGCATTCCCTTTGCGTGCCTGGCTGGCTGTTGAAGTATTGTTTGGGGTTGGCGCGGTGTTGGCTGTTGGGCTGGCTCCAGCCGATACGGCTACCAATTTTGCCTGGCCCATTCAACCTGTGGTGATGGCGGCAGTTTTAGGCGTGTTCTACATTACCTCGGCTCCGCTCTTTCTATTTCCCTTGCTTGCCAAACGTTGGGAAATGATTCGCGTGATGATTCTGCCAGCAGCCTTGTTCAGCACCATTCAACTGGCTGCCACCTTCTTGCATTGGGATAAATTTTCAGTTGGCACGCTTCCATTTTACGTTTGGTTTGCCAGCTATCTTTTGCCGCCTCCACTCTTCGTCGCTTCGTATCTGTGGCATCAAAAGCGGATCGGTGAAGCAGCGCCCATTTCGCCTGAAGACCAGATCCCTGCCTGGTTGCGGACTCTGCTGCTCGTATTGGGAGTTTCACTTTCGTTGATTGCCTTCATCGCCTTTTTCTTTCCGAATGCCATCATTCCCATCTTCCCGTGGAAGTTAACTCCGCTCACGGTTGCAGTAGGCACGCTCATGCTTTCGATGCGATATTGGAACAGCCGCGTCCGCTCTCGCCTGGGTACGCCCATGCTCATGTTGCTCTTGCCAGCTTTGCTAATGCAAATGTCACGTTACGCAGACGAAGTCAATTGGGGCAGCCCGGTTTTGTGGGCGGGATTAATTCTCTTCGCATTAACTGGCTTAAGTGGTCTCGTCCTTGCCATTGGCAACTGGCGTGAACCATTGAACTAATCAACTCTTGAAATAAAGAAGCCTCGTACTTGTACGAGGCTTCTTTTATAAGTTGACAACTTATGATTTTACGGGGTTACTTAACTTTCCTAACCCTTCAATTTCCACATCGACCACATCACCGTTTCGAAGTTCTCCCACACCAGCGGGCGTTCCCGTAAAGATCAAGTCACCGGGTACGAGGGTCATGACGGATGAAATGTATGCGATCAACGTACCGACATTGAAGACCATATCACGGCTGGATGCCATCTGTCGCATCTGCCCGTTGACGCGGCAAGTGACCACTGCATCAGAAGGGTCAAAGTCGGTATCGATCCATGGACCAAACGAGCAGAAGGTATCGAAGCCTTTGGCGCGCGTCCATTGCTCGTCTGATTTTTGCAGATCACGGGCAGTGACGTCATTGCCGATGGTGTAGCCGAAAATGAATTCCTTTGCACTTTCTGCCGTCACGTTTCTGGCTCGTTTGCTGATCACTACCACCAGTTCACCTTCATGCTCCACTTGTTTCGATTGGGAAGGCAAAACAATATGTTCCCCCGTGGCAATGATCGAAGAAGGCGGCTTCAAAAAAATAAGCGGGATCTTGGGCACTTCATTGCCCAATTCTTTGGCATGGTCGATGTAATTGCGCCCTACACACACGATCTTGCTTGGCTCACAAGGCGCAAGCAGCTTCAACTCCTTGAGTGGAGTCCGCGCTTCACGGCGGCGATATTCGCCGAAGATCTGTCCCTGCACTTCGCCAACCTTGTCTTCCAATATCCAGCCGTAGGAGGCGTTGCCTTCTGAGGTTTGATAACGAATGATGCGCATGTGTTTCCTTTTCTATCTAACTCGGTGGTTGAGTAGTGGCGCATGAACGTCGTGCCACGTATCGAAACCACTGGTTCTATAAAGAAATTTTCATCAACAGGTGGTTTCGATATGCCCTTCGCAACGAAAGCTCAGGGCTACTCAACCACCGGAGCATATAAGGATTATTTACCTTTGTATTCAACGATGTTCAATCGTTCAACATCCAGCAGCAGATCGCCGACGGATTTTCCCAGAATAGGGTGAACAAGCTCAGGGTCAATTTCATTTAACGGCACCAGCACAAATCCGCGTTGATGCAGGCGTGGGTGGGGGATGATCAACGGCGGCGAGTCGATGATGACATCGTCATAAAATAAAATATCAATATCGATCACCCGCGGACCGTTCTCAAAGGATGGTTCACGTCCCAAAACGATCTCAAGCCGTTTTAGGTGGCTGAGTAAATTTTCAGGCTCCATGTACGTATGGACCATCACCACCTGATTTAAGAAGTGCGGTTGGTCTGCATGACCCCAAGGTGGCGTTTCATACACCAACGATTTTTTCTTCACCTCCATTTGAGGCGGAAGGTTTGAGATCGCATTTTTTAAATTGGCAAGTCGATTTCCCAGGTTGCTTCCAAGAGCAAGATACGCAATGTGATTTGTCATGGGGAGTTCCTAATTTCTAAAGGGCGTGCTCGTCGTAGTGTTCAACAACATCGGCAGCGAGCCAGTTTTCAATGGTTGGGTTTTCAAAGGCGCTGTCGGGTAACCCGCGCACCAATTCGATCATTTCCAAACGTTTTTGTTCGAACAGAGTACGCAATTCGGCTTCACTCGTCTGCTTATATTTTGCCACGATTTCTGCATTATAGGCATCTGTATCGCCGGGACCATCATAAACGAACGACGGGTCTTTCAACGCGCCTTGCACCGCAATGACACCTTCATGCCACCATACAAAGGCATGTGCCAGTACATCGCCAAAACGCGGCAGACCTTCTTTTTTCAAATACTCTTCCTTTTTCTCAGAGGCATCGAACTTTGCAGGCAACGATTTCCATTCATGTTCCAGCGTATCCAAGGTCAGGAACTTGCTCAATGCGACCAGGTGTTCGCGCGCATGGCTGATGAAGATGCCGTTAAGCCGCCCTTGAATGCGACGATCTTCAAACGCCGCCTCATTCATCGACCTCAAGTCTGCTGCGGCTTTCTGACGCGTTTTCTCAAAGTGAGCCAAAAACTCAGCTTCATCCCAATCTTTATACTTGGCAACCGCTTCAGCATTGAAAGCATCGAAGTCATATTTCTTCTTTTCAAATTCACGGTTCTCAGCAATTGCCAACACGATCGGCATCACATCTTCCCACCAGGCAAGGATGTGCGCCAGCATATCACGGAAGCGTTCATAACCTTGTCTGCGCACCCGTTGCGATCCATCCAACTCTGACAGTCGATTGAAGCGCTCAATATAGGTCGCCCATTCAATTTCTACAAAATCAATCACACGTTGTTTATAGCTCATTATTATTCTCCGTTTATTTGACGATTGACCATAGACCGTTGACGATGGATGATTTTCTATAGTCAATCGTCCATCGTCGATCGTCTTATTCAAACAATTCTACAACTTCTACATTCCCTAACCCCTTCATCAAGTCTGCCGATTTGATGATAACCGCCGTATCACGCATACCCGACCCGATGGACACTTCCTCTTCCTTCAAGAGTCCCGCCTCCACCATCATTCTCGCAGGCTTCACCAACCCAAACGGACCCACCGTCCCTGGGCGGTAACCTGTGACCGCCAGCACTTCTTCTTCGGTTGCCATGGTAATGCGCGATTTACCCAGCAATTTTCGCAAGAGTTTCCACGAAATCTGCCCGGGCCCCGCCACGAGCACCAGTGCAAACTCCTCTTCACTCACGCGGAAGAGAATTGTCCGCACGATCTGCGAAGGGCGTTGACCACGGTCACTGGCGGCTTTCTCGAACGAATCCACCGGCGTTTCGTGCCGGAAGATTTGGTGGGGGATATTCAATTTCTCTAATGCAATGCTGACGGGAGGCTGGTTCATAGTTCGGTCAATTATACCTTTTGGCATTTCATCAAATCCGAAGGATTGATAGGATTATAGAATTGAAGGATTAAATAGCAAACCCCGAAGGAGTGTCATTGCTCTTGGATCATGACACCCCTTCGGGGTTCAAATTCACATTGCGAAATTCTAGAATAATTTCATCCCTTCGGGATTTTTACGTCGTCTTCTCTTTATACTCACACAAATGTTTCACCGGGCATTGCGGACACAACGGCTTCCTTGCGTTGCATACTTCTCGCCCCAAGCGGATGATGTTCAGATGCGCGGCGTAATATGTCTCTGGCGGGAAGACAGATTCAAGATGCGGGTGTGCCTGTTCCACGGTCATCTTTTCAGGGCGTAAGCCAAGGCGACCGCTGACTCGATAAACGTGTGTATCCACAGGGAAGGCGGGAATCCCCAACGAGAAACATAAAACGATGGCGGCAGTTTTCGGTCCGACACCGTTGAACTTCGTCAGCCAGGCACGGGCTTCTTCGATGGGCAGACCCGCTAAAAAGTCCAGGTTGAGCGAGCCGCGTTCTTTGGTAATTTCCTGCAACACCTTTTGAATGCGCGGACCTTTTTGATTCGCCAGCCCGGCTGGTTTGATCGCATCCACCACATCTATTTCTTCCGCATCGCGCACGGCTTCCCATGTGGGGAATTTGGCACGCAAGGCTTCAAAGGCGCGGTCGCGGTTCACATCGTTGGTGTTTTGCGAAAGGATGGTGGAGACGAGCTCATCGATGGCGGGCAATGGGTTGCGCCAGATCGGTTCGCCGAAAACGTCTAAAAGGGTTTTATGAATTTGCAAAGCGCGTTGTTTTATATCAGGCATGAGCATAACTCTGTTTAAAGGATGAAATCAATTGTAGCGTATTCTCAATCACATCACGATGCTTTTC
>JAFLCF010000227.1 GCA_017303735.1 Anaerolineae bacterium | reverse complement strand
CTCTTCGGCTACACAGGCATTGCGTCCCTTGCCGCCGCCGCCGCAGGAGCCTCTGTGACTCATGTGGATGCCTCAAAAAAATCTGTAAGCTGGGCACGTGAGAATCAAGAACTCTCTGGCTTGGGCGATAAACCCATCCGCTGGATCGTGGAAGATGCGTTGAAATATGTGCAGCGTGAAGCCAAACGCGGAGTCAAATACGATGGCGTCATCCTCGACCCGCCCAAGTTCGGGCGCGGACCGAAAGGTGAAATTTGGGAAGTGTACAAGTCCCTGCCAAACTTGTTAGATGATATCCGCCAATGTTTGAGTGATAATCCGCTTTTTGTGATCGTCACCGTCTACGCCGTGCGTGCCTCTGCCATTCACGTCGCCCAGGCTGTAGATGAAATGATGAAGAAATACAAAGGCACACTTGATAGCGGCGAACTGGTTACAAGAGAAAAAAGCAAAAACCGCCTGCTCTCACAAGCGGTCTACGCCAGATGGTCACGTTAGGTAATCGGTCAGAACAAATTTTATGACGCTAATGCGCAAGTGACAGTCACCTCCTAGGTGACTGTCACTTTTTTATGATCGTTACATAGCGGGTGTAAAATAATGTCAATTTAGGTACCACCACAAAGAAACTCATATGCGGGAAGACCCTCTTCTCAAACAGGCGATCGAAGCAGCGCGTGCCGGGCGTGAACTGACGGCGCGTGATATTTTTCTGGAAATTGTCGAACGAGACCCGCGCAACGAAGTGGCATGGATGTGGCTGACCGGTCTGTTGGATAGTCTCGATGATTGCATATATGCCTGCGCAATGGTGTTGGATATCAACCCGGGGAATTTGAATGCTCGTCAGTACCACGATCAACTGTTGGCGAAAAAGCAAGAACAGCTCGACGCTGAGAACAAACTCTCAGCGGAGAAAACGCTTCAAGCGGGCGATCTGCTCAGAGCGGGGAAAAGAGGCGCAGCTCTTGATCTCATCCGCTCCGTTACGAATCAACCGAATACCGACGTCGATGCATGGCGGCTGCTCGCGGAGCTGGCTCCTGAAGCCGAAGAACGCATGCGTGCATTTGAGATGGTGCTCAGATTTTCTCCGTCGGATGCGAAAGCCCGGCAGGAATTGGAACGCCTGCGCCATTTTCAGGAAGACTTGACCGACCTGGCTGCGACCTATGAAGAAGCGGGAAATTTTGAGAAAGCGATCGCAAGTTATGACCTCGCCCTAACAAAAGCAAAATCGAATCAAGAGTGGAATTCGATCTATCGCAAACGCGCCAAGCTGGAAGATCTGCGTCAGGAGAAGATCGCGCATATTTCGCCCGTGTTATCGATTGCCCGGCTGGCAGGCGGACCTTCGTTGCTGTATCTCTCTTTGTTGTTGATCCATAACGGCTTGAATCCGTTCGTAAACCCTGAACCGCTGCTACTGGCAGGAATTCTATGGGTGATGCTTGGCGGCGGTATGATCGCTTTTGCAACGGTGCGTTCGCATCACCGTCTGTGGTTTCTGATCTTCAGGGATGTTAGCTCGAGCGGCACGCCCACTGCGCGTTTTGCCGTATCTGCCACCGGATGGGTACTTGTACTCCTGCCCCACATCCTGCTGTTCAAGCTGGCGCTTGACCGGCTTTTCGAATCTGACTACATGGCGTATTTATATATGACGGTGACTCATGTTGCCCCTTAATGACACCGAACCCAATCGCTACAGCATCTTTCCATTCATGACCATGTTGTTGATCGTGACCAATACGGCGATCATGGTCTGGGAGTTAAGCCTGCCGTCTGAGGTGCTGCGAGCCGTCTTCTGGGTATTTGGCATGATGCCAGCATCGATCATGGCACGCGATGGAGCCGGGGCGATCTCTTTGATCACATCTACGTTCATGCATGTCGATATTTTTCATTTGGTCGGCAATATGTTGTTCTTGTGGGTATTCGGCAGGCGGGTGGAAGATGCTTGCGGTCCGCTGCGTTTCCTGCTGTATTACTTGATAGCTGGCACCACGGCAGGTTTGTTGACGACTGCAATTCTGCCAGGTATGGAAATTCCTGGAATCGGCGCGAGCGGCGCAATCTCTGGAATTATGGGCGCCTACCTGATGCTCTTCCCCGCCGGGCGCATTCGAACCTTGGTATTCATATTTATCGTCCCCACCTGGCCCCGCATCCGCGCTGCATGGTTTCTTTTGTATTACTTAATCATTCAAATTCCGCCCGCCATTGATATCTACCTTAACGGCGCAAACTACGGAGTTGGATACTGGGCGCATCTCGGCGGGTTCTTTGCCTGCTTCTTTGTCCTGCTCTTTCTGAGACCCGAAGCTTTTGCACGTTACTTGAGCGATGTGCCGGTGTAAAAAAACACAACATTTTTGTGAACTATCTGCTTCAGTTAACTTGACCGCCGACGGCAAACCGCGGTCTGCCGTCGGCGGTCAAAAAAAACCTACCTGCGGTGTTATGAAAGAGCCGCAAAACCGACTCAGCCTTCCACAACATCCACTTCGTGAGTGATTTCGATCACATCTTTGAGCGTGGCATACACGGAGCAGTATTTTTCCTCGCTCAAATGAATGGCTTTCTTCACCTTCTCGAGGTCCAATCTCCTGCCGATGGCTTGATAATGGATATGGATCTTTCTAAACTTCCAGGGCGGAGTCTCATCCTGCTGCGCCTCAGCACTAATTTTGAGCTGGTGCAGTTCCTGACGCTGTTTCTCCAAAATTTCGACCACATCATAGGCAGAACAGCCGATCAGCGACATGGTCAACAGATCGGCAGAACCAATATTCCCAGCACCATTGACCTTCAGTTGATAATTATCTCTATCCTTGAGAACAAACTTCGATTGTGGATCCCAGTTAAGATGTACGATTTTCGATGCCATGGGCGCAGTATAGCACGAAAATAGTCCGCCCTCTTTATGGTAGGATATTCATGGAGGGCATCCATGAACTTTCTCTTAATCGCTGCATTCGCTTTTGCCGGGCTTGAGGCTCTGGCTTTACAAAAGAATTGGTTCAAACTGGAAATCGTCGCCAAACCAGCCGTCATGCTTTGTCTATTTTTTTGGCTGTTGCTCACGGTTGGCTTGGAGGGTGCATTATTCTGGTTTGGGTTGGGCATCCTGCTCTCGCTTGTTGGCGATGTGCTATTGATGATATCGTTGGATCGTCTATTTCTGATGGGGTTGGGTGCTTTCCTGCTTGCACACATCTTCTATGTGATCGGGTTCAACATTCCCTTGCCCGCTCTCTCTGCCTGGAGTGTGATCCTGGTGGTGTTGATCGGCTGGGGCGGGTCAAAGGTCATTCGCCGCATCCTTGTTTCTGTCGATGAAAAAGGGCAGGGACGCATGCGCCTGCCCATCATTCTCTACAGCATGGTCATTTCGGTCATGTTGTTATCTGCCATGATAAAACTCAACGACCTCACCTGGACCGCAAGCGCAGCATTACTTGTAAGCCTGGGTGCCTTCCTGTTCTACCTTTCGGATATCATACTTGCCTGGAACAAGTTCGTTACCCCCATCCCGCATGGACGTATCTATAATATCGCCGCTTATCACCTCGGGCAGATCCTTCTGATCGCAGGTGTGGTGGCGCAGTTCGGGAAATAAAATACAGGTCTGTGCGATAAAATGAAACCAACTACTAAAAATGGAGAAGCCCATGTCTCATCGTTCCGTCCCAGTTGATGAAGTCCGTATTTTTAGCGGCAGTTCCAACAAGCCCTTGGCACAAAGCATCGCCGCTGAATTAAATATCCCTCTCGAAGATACGATCATTGAAAAGTTCAGCAATGACAATCTATACATCCAGCTTGGAGCCAGTGTCCGCAACCGCCGGGTGTATATCGTGCAGTCACTCACGCCGCCCGTCAACGATAACTTGATGGAACTCTTGATGATGATCGACATCGCTCGTGATGCAGCTGCCTCTGAAATCCATGCCATTATTCCGTATTATTCTTTCGGGCGTTCCGATAAAAAGGATGCGCCGCGCATCTCCATCACCGCACGCCTCGTCGCAGACTTGTTGAAAACGTCGGGAGCTACCCATGTGATGAGCATGATGTTCCACTCGCCACAGGTGCATGGATTTTTCCGCATACCGACCGACCCACTGACCAGCCGCCCGGTATTTGGGCAGCACCTCGAAAACCGCGATATGAGCGGCACGATCATTGTTTCGCCAGATATGGGGCAAGCCAAGTCGGCGGCGCGCTTTGCCAAAAGCCTCAACCTGCCCGTAGCCGCCGGGAACAAAGAACGTATCTCTGATACGGAAGTGCGCATTAGTGGATTGGTGGGCAACCAGGTGAAGGGACACAAACGCGCCCTCATTTATGATGATGAGATCGCCACCGGCGGTTCGATTGCCGAACTAACTCGTCTTCTCATCGAAGAAGGCGTGGAAGAGATCATGGTGATGTGTACACATGGCGTCTTCACCCGTGGCGGTTTGGAAAAATTGGCAGCCATCCCCCAGATCCATGAGATCGTCACCACCGACACAGTGGATATTCCAGAGGAGAAACGTCACCCCAAATTGAAGGTACTCTCCGTAGGAAAGGTCTTTGCAGATTCGATTCGCGCGAATTTCAACCGTGAATCGATCGGCGACTTGTTCGTCTTCGCGGACGGGTATTAAGAGTCTCACACCGCACTTGCAAAAAACGCCTGCTTTTCAGCAGGCGTTTTTTATCAGTTCTTTCTGTGATCTTACTTCTCGTCATCCAACTCGTCTTCATCGAACTCGCTCAAGTCGTCATCTTCATCCAACGAGAGCAGGTCAAACTTGTTTAGTTCTTCGTTGAAGTCGAGGTTTTCAAGCGCATCTTCGAGGAATTCGGTCACATCCTCATCATCACTGTTCTCGATCATATTGAGGATGTAGGCACGGGCATCTTCGCCACCAATTTGAGAGAGTGACCAGACCGCTGCCATGGTCACCTCATCGTCTTCTTCTTCATCTTCTAGCATCTTCAACATAATTGGCGAGGCTTCTTCAATAGCAAGTTCACCTGCCGCTTCTGCTGCTGCACGGCGCACACGCGGATCGGGGTCGAGCAGTTTGTTGATTACGCTTTCATCCCAGCGATTATCGTGGGAACGTCCCATTGCGCACAAAGCAGATGCTACCCAAAGTGGATCTTCACGCTCATATGCCGATTCAAGGATCGCCACCGCTTCTTCACGCCCTGAATATCCGAAAGCTTCCACTGCCTGCCTGCGAAGCGCCGGGGCCGCGTCGCTGCGGATGACCGAGATGAGTGCATCTTCAATTTTGCGCTGGCGGGCTTCATCCAATTCCTCCAACTCGCCGAGCAAGACAAATTCACCGAGAAGGAGAGCCGCCTTCACACGCGGAGCGAGGTCGCTGTCGTTGAGGAAAATGTTCAGAAGTGAATCCACAAGCCTCGGGTCGTTTGATTCGGCGAGGAGTCCCAATGCCCGGGCACGGACTTCCGCATCCGGGTCGGTGAGAAGCGCTTTTCCAATATCTTCATACGAGACGATGGTATCCGTATCCAGATTTGCGGTCAGGGAATCGAGCAGGAGCAGTTTGCGTTTTTGCGGCACGCTGCTCCACACATCCAGAAAGAGGCGCAGGGATTTCGGATCAAGGTCAGAGTAAAAGGAAAGGTGACCCGATGGAATATCCTTTTTTGAATCGAGCAGGTGATCGAGAACAGATTGAAAATTTAATTCAGCCATAGTTTAAGGAACGAGGTTTGCAGGGTTGACGAAGTCCATGATGTTGACGAACAACATCAAGCCGATCAGCAGGAGCATGGCAACACCATTGACCATGTTCTCCCATTCGGTAGGGATGCGCTTCTTGAAAAGAATCTCAGGCAGGGTGAAGAGAATACGTCCGCCATCGAGCGCGGGGATGGGGAAAAGATTGAACACGCCAAGCGACACACTCAACACGCCGATGAGATTGAGCGTAAAGTTGGTCGGCTTGGGTGCAGCACCTGAGCCGGAAGTTTGCTGCACGGCGGCGGCTTCCTGTCGGCTGGTGACATCTTCTTGCACTGAGAAATTGAAAAGATCGTAAATGCCCTTAAAGCCCACAAGCCGCGCCTGGTCTGGTGCAATGGCGCCTTGAATCAAAGCGACCGGCAAATACACAATGGTGGCAGCTTGCAAACCCGTGATGGTTGCCCCGCCAGAAACACTTTCAATAAATGTGGCAGGGCGTGTTGGGTAAGTAAGCCCCACCCCCAGCGCACCCTGTTGCGGTGTGCGGTTCGAAAGCGGTGTTGCTGTGATGGTCACCAATTCGCCATCACGGTCGAAGACCATCTCTACGGGTTTATCCAGATTGGCGCGGATGATATCAATAGCAGGTTGAATATCACTGACCTCTTCGCCGTTGATCGAAACCAGAATATCGCCAGCGCGAATATCCGCCTGCTGTGCGGGCGAATCATCTGCCACGGTATCGATCTTGACACTGCCCGGCTGCGGCACCCCTTCATACGCGATCAACGCAGAAAATACAATGATCGCCGTTAAGAGATTCATCAACGGTCCCGCCACCAATACCACCAAACGCTTCCACGGGTTGGCAGAGCCAAA
>JAFLCF010000226.1 GCA_017303735.1 Anaerolineae bacterium | reverse complement strand
GATGTGACCTTCACCCTCGAATCGCCGATCATATTAGACTTTCCAAATACCGACGAGGCTTTACTCGCAGAGATCGCATCCACACAAGGTGGTATCTCTCTCGGTAACTTATTATCTCGTTTCTCTCAAGAAAAAATCGCGCGCCTGCAAACCATCACCCACTCCGGCGAATCGACTTCGCAAGCCCTAGACCGCCTCGCCCAATCGGCAGTGGATGCAGCACGCAACGGCGCGCAACTCATCTTACTGGAAGATACATTCGCATTTCAGGATGGTAACGGCTGGCTTGACCCCATCCTTGCCGTGGGCATCGTAGATAAAGCCTTGCGTTTGAGTTTTGCTGCTTATGAACCGCACGACCCACAACCCACTCCGCTCTCGCGCGATGACAAAGGCAAGATCGATTTCGGCTTGGTCTCCATCGCCGACTCGGTCAACCTGCGCCGACGTGCCGCCCTCGCCATTCGCAGTGGAGCGCTTCGTCACTTGCACGACGTCATTCTCACCCTCGGTATGGGCGCGGATGCGGTCGTGCCGTATCTGCTTTTTGAGGCGGCATTCAAAGAGAAAGCCGAAACGACAGACGAACTCAAATCCAAATTGAAGAACACGCTCAAAGCCTTGCGCTCCGGCATTGAGAAAAGCACCAGCACCATGGGCATTCACGAAGCGCGCGGCTATGGACGTTTGTTCGCCAGCATTGGTCTCGGTACTGAGGTGGCGTCCGCATTGGGCACGCCCAATCATGGCGGCTCGGCAACTGGAGGCTTGCAATGGGCAGACGTAGATGCCGAGATCGAGAAACGCGCAGGGTCGTATCACAGCGCCGGACGCGGTGACCTTGCACGCGTAAATCACTTTTACCCGAAAGTGTGGAAGGCGGCAGGAAAGCTCGGGAAGGGCGAAGCAGGCTCGGGCGAGTATGAAACGCATGTCGAAAGCACAGCAAAAGCCAACCCGGTGTCACTGCGTCATATTTTGGAATTCCGCCCACACGAGTCAGACATCCAAAAAGAAAATGTGGATGTTCGCATCACCTCACACAGCTTGCCGTTCCTGATCGCTTCGATGTCGTTCGGCTCGCAAGGTGAGATAGCCTATCGCGCGTATGCCGAAGCAGCGTTTCGGTTGAACATGCTTTCGGTGAACGGCGAAGGCGGCGAGATCCGTGACCTGCTTGGCAAGTATCCGTTCCATCGCGGCATTCAAATTGCGTCGGGGCGTTTCGGCATTACGGCAGAGACCATCAACTCGTCGAACCTGATCGAGATCAAGGTTGGGCAAGGTGCGAAGCCCGGCGAAGGAGGGCACCTGCCTGCGCGCAAAGTGACCGACAAAGTGGCGGCGGCTCGTCATGCCCGCAAAGGCGTGGACTTGATCTCGCCGTCGAACAATCACGATATTTATTCCATCGAAGACCTCGCGCAATTCATCGAAGAGTTGAAGACCATCAACCCGAAGGCGCGTGTAGCGGTTAAGGTTCCGGTGGTACCAGGCATCGGTATCATCGCGGTCGGCATCGCCAAAGCCGGAGCCGATATTATTTACCTGACCGGCTTTGATGGTGGGACCGGTGCGGCGCGACAACATTCACTGAAACATGTGGGCTTGCCCGCTGAAATTGGAATCGTTGAAGCGCATCGCACTCTGACCGAGGCTGGGTTGCGCAACGACGTCGAGATCTGGGCTGACGGCGGAGTCCGCACGGCGGCAGACACAGTGAAATTGATGTGCCTTGGCGCAAATCGCATCGGCTTTGCGACGCTGGCAATGGTGGCAATCGGCTGTACGATCTGTCGTGACTGTCAGAGTGGGACGTGTCATACCGGCATCACCACTCAAATTGAATCCAAAGAACAAGCCACGGGCATGGGCATCAAGCACTTCGTACCGCGCGATCTTGAACAAGCCACACAAGCCTTGGTGAATGTCTTCAATGAGTTGGGCGAAAGCGTGCGCGAGATCGTGGCTGGACTTGGTTTCGAATCAGCGCAAGACATCGTCGGGCACTCTGACTTGCTCGTACAAGCCTCACACCACAAGCAGATCGATCTGAGCGAAATGCTCATCCCTGCTGAAGAATATCTCGCCAAACCGATTCCGGTTTCCATCCCCCAGCAAGAAGCGCTGACCATTGACCGTGGTCCGCTGCACCGCCCGCGCAATCATCTCACCACTGTCATCTCGAACTTGGTGATGGAAAGTTTTACGACCCACAAGCAAGATGCGATCCTTTTTGAAGATGACAAGGTCACACCAGTAGACCGCGCCCTCGGTACGCATCTCACCGGCGCGATGACCCGCTTCCGCAATAACTGGAGTTGGTCGCCGGGTCACGGCGGCATGGGTGGCAATCGCGAGACTTGGCGCTTACCCATTCAAGATGTCGAGTCGGATGCGGTTCCGCGCACCAATTTGCATTTCACCAGTAGCTCCGTACCCGGCAATGGATTGGGCGCATACAACGCCGACCCCGTTCACATCCTCGTGGAAGGTGGCGCGCAGGACGGTGTAGCAAAAGGCATCTCCGGCGGGCGTGTGGTCATCATGAAAGGCTACAACCACAACGGCATCCTGATCGATGGCTCGGTTGGGAAGAGCCTCGCCTATGGCGGTACGGGCGGTGTGGTCATCGTGCAAGGCAACGCAGACTCGCGTGCCTGTGTACGTCTCTCCGGTGCGGATGTCATCATCGGCGGCGAGATCACCAAACCACTCAACGACAGCCTCGGGTTTATCGGGGCTCGCGCCAACGTCAAAGGCTTCTTGTGTGAATACATGACCGCCGGGCGTGTGCTCGTGCTCGGTGACCCCGGTCCGTGGATGTGTGCGGGCATGACCGGCGGTGTGTTGTATCTGCGCTTACAACCGCACTTGCACTTTGACTATCCCGCCATTCAACGTCGCCTCGCCAAAGGTGCAAAGGTCACTGTGCAATCTGTAGACGATGCAGATTTTCAGAATTTGCAACACCTGCTCACCGTCTATGCAGATGAACTGCGCCAGAATCATCAAGCAGAAGAAGCTGATAATACATTAGGTCTGTTGATCGACTGGAAGAATACATTTATCCGTGTGGTGCCAGAGGGTTTGCAAGAAGATCAGAGATTCGCTACAGAGTAATTGCTGTTCAATCATTAATTATCAAACATATGCGCTACGAAAATCAATTTTCGTAGCGCATATGTTATTTATTCATGCTCCATTTGGGGCATTTTTATTTAAATATTCCTTACAAATGAATACCCGTTAGGGTAATAGTCATACGGCTTTATTTCCATAAAATAAAACGAATTAAACAAATGGTCATTCATCTTTTTTAAGGAGAGCCGCGCACTTGATCTTCGCCCTTATTATTTTTCTGCTGGCTTATATCGCAATCGCAAGTGAGAAGTTTCCACGCCATTGGGTGGCGCTTCTTGGCGGATCATTGCTGATTTTATTTGGCGTCCTGACGCCCTCTGAAGCTTTGACCTATATCAGTTGGGAAACGCTGGGGTTGGTTGCAGGGATGTTCACACTGGTCGCAATCCTTGTACAAGCGGGCTTTTTTACCTGGTTGGCAATGACCTCCTTACGAAAAGTAAATTATCACCCTGCCTCTTTATTCGTGATCTTGATCTCACTGGCTGCCTTTCTCGCAGCCTTCATGGATAGCATCACAGTCATGCTATTCCTTGCCGCGCTCACATTGCAACTCTGTCAGTTGCTGAAACTCGACCCAGTTCCACTCATCATTGCGGAAGTATGTGTCGCCAATACTGGCGGAGCCGCCACTCTCGTCGGCGACCCGCCCAACGTTATTTTGGGAACGACACTTGGGTTCAACTTTACAGATTTCGTCACAAACACAGGTCCGATCGCATTGTTGGGCGCGCTGGTGTTATTGGCATATTTTTATTTGATAAATCGCAAGGCATTGAAGAATGCGCATGTTGCCTTAACGCCTGAAATGATCGATGCGATTGACGAACTCCACAACGAGCCATTACACGTTCATCTTACCCGCGTCGGGTTGACTGGCTTCGGCATGGCTGTCGTCTTGTTGATCTTTCACATCCCATTGAGCAACTTAACCGGGTTGCCCATCAATGCAGCCGTGGCGGCATTGATCCCGGCTGGCATCGCGTTGATCGCCCTGCGCGATGACCAACGCAAGAAGATACTGATCACTGTGGATGGAGAAAGCATTCTGTTCTTTGCTGGCTTGTTCATGATGATCGGCGGGCTGGAAAAGGTTCACCTTTTTGAAACGCTCGCAGAATCACTGGCACTCGCAACGGCATCCAATTCGAATACTTTGATTATGGCTCTACATTGGGGACCCGGACTCGCAAGCGGAATTTTGGATAACGTGCCTCTGGCATTAGCCATGACCTATGTGCTCAAAGACCTGGCAGCCATTCCGGGCACACCTGCCCTGTCCATGATGACCTGGTCACTGGCAATGGGCGTGGATGTCGGCGGCAACCTGACGCCCATCGGAGCATCTGCCAACGTGGTGGCATATTCCTACATGGAACACAACCACGGCTCCATCGGTTGGAAGCGCTGGTTGGTCATTGCCGTCCCGCCCACTCTCATCGTGATGGTCATTGCTTCGATCATTTTGCTCTATAAAAATCAGATTGGTTGGTATTGATCTGTTCTTAATTTTGGTTGTTATTCACACTGCGAAAATGCCGAATCGCAATCGTGTGTTGCAATACGTTGAATTGCTTGAAGATATTAATCCAACTACTAAAGGAGAATGAGAAATGAAAAAATTTTTATTAGGTTCCACCAAGTGGCTGCGGTGGGTTGTTATTCCAGCAGTCGTTTCCGTTGCGCTGTTGGCTGTTACACCGGCGTTCGCCCAGGAAACTGGTCCTATCGAAGAGCTAACTCGCGGACTTAACACACTCTGGATCTTGATCACTGCCTTCCTTGTGTTCTGGATGCAAGCTGGTTTTGCCCTCGTGGAAGCAGGTCTGACCCGCTCCAAGAACACCACCAACATTTTGTTCAAGAACCTGATCGATTTTGTTTTTGCAACCGGTGCCTTCTGGGCTTTTGGTTATGCCTTCATGTACGGGTCATCTGCAGCAGGTTTCATCGGCACCAGCGGATTCTTCATCAGCGGTGGCGATGATGTGGTCGGCGTGCCTGTTCTCGCTTTCTGGTTCTTCCAGTTGGTCTTTGCTGGAACTGCCGCTACGATTGTTTCAGGAGCCATGGCTGAACGCACCAAGTTCTCAGCCTACCTGATCTATAGCTTCTTCATCAGCGCAATCATCTACCCGATTGCTGGTCATTGGGTTTGGGGCGCTGGCTGGTTGTGGACCCTACCCTTCGGCGCTGGCTTTCGTGACTTCGCCGGTTCAACCGTTGTACATAGCGTCGGCGGCTGGCTTTCATTAATCGGTGCAGTTGTTCTCGGACCTCGCATCGGTCGTTTCACGAAAGATGGAAAAGCTGTTGCCATTCCCGGACACTCCATCACACTGGCAACTTTAGGTGTGTTCATTCTTTGGCTTGGCTGGTTTGGTTTCAACCCGGGCAGTCAGCTCGCCATTCAGGGTGGAAATGCCGATGCCGTGGCACTGGTTGCAGCAAACACCAACATTGCCGCTGCGGCTGGCGCTTTGTCCGCGATGATCGTTTCCTGGCTATTCGTCGCCAAGAAACCTGATCTGGGCACAACCCTGAACGGTACCTTGGCTGGTCTGGTTGCAATCACGGCTCCCTGTGCTTATGTAACCCCGCTCAACTCCATCTTTATCGGCGCCATCGGCGGTTTGATCGTGGTCTACGGTGCTCTTCTGCTAGAGAAACTCAAGATCGATGACCCCGTTAGCGCAGTCCCCGTCCATTTGATGAACGGTATCTGGGGAACGCTCGCCATTGGTATCTTCGGCACCGAAGGCATTGGTAGTCTCATCACTGGTGACACCGGACAGATCGTTGCACAGCTTATCGGTATCCTTGCTGTTGGAGTGTGGTGTATCATGACCGGCTTAATTTTGTTCTATGCCATCAAGGCATTCAACGGCTTGCGCGTTTCCGCTGAAGAAGAGATCCAGGGTCTCGACATCCTCGAACATGGTACCGAAGCCTATCCCGGCGATGCTGTTCCCAGTTTGCCCAAGTAAATAATGTTCTGTTAGTGCAAGAAATCAATGTTCCGAGGGGACGGGTAGAGAATTGCCCATCCCCTCGGAACCTCCATATATAATCTCTGAAACGACTGATAATTCGCCATGCACGAAACTTCTTCCAATATCTCTCCACCAGCTCTGATCTATATTGGTATGGGCATTATGATTGCTCGTATTTTGTTAGAGGGCAAAAGCACCCGCGGATTCACATGGCTGCAATGGCTTCAATTTCTAGTAGACGCCGCAAGAATTGTCATGCTCTGGCCCCTGGTGTTATTCATTGAAAAATTCGAAGCCTGGCTGAAATCAGGTTCAACAGACGACGAGGTAAAGCATGAGCATTGAGTCCGATTCCAAGCCAGTTCGTAAAACCCTTGGGCTGACCGGTATCACCATCAATGCCATGGCTCTCACCGCCCCAGGTGCTTTTTTGTGGCTGCTCTACCAGGTGCAAGCCTCTGCCAA
>JAFLCF010000225.1 GCA_017303735.1 Anaerolineae bacterium | reverse complement strand
TGGCAAACGCCTCATTTAACGAGGGCAAGATCAAGGTCCGCGCAGCGAAGCGTGAATAGACCGGCTTCAACACCAGTCTGCGCCACTGTGCAAACGCCAGCAGCAGATCATCCCGCCGCGTGATCAAAATCGACTCAGGCGCCCGCAGGTCACATTCCCCCGCAGCCAGCACAAACTTCCACTTGTTATGAAACCGATCCAATGTCTCAAGCGGCTCGGTAAACACCCGGCATGGTATCTCGCTCAACCCCTTTGCGATGTGGAAAACTTCCTCACAGGTCGGAATCAACAACTCGACCTGATTCTCTTCGATGATATGCTTCAACGCCGCTACAAACGCCTCGGGTTCAGACCGGGGAGCGGGCACCACAAAATTTGCCTTCACCGCCTCTGAAGGTTCGCTCAAATGCCCGCGCAACGACTCAGCCATAAAGACCGTATGCCCCACGCGATGAAAAGCACGGGCAAGGTCAAGCGTTACGGGCGCGCGCCCGCCGGTTAATAAAATATTTGTCATCGATATTATTCGTAGGGGCGGGGTGACCCCGCCCCTACACATTCAATCAAAACGTCAACACCATACCGCCAATAGACAACCCCGCGCCCGTGCCCACCAACAGCACCTTATTGCCGCGCTGAATGCGTCCATCGCGCACCCCCTGATACAACGTCACTGGAATCGAAGCGGCCACACAATTGCCCAGGGTCTCGATGGTTTTTACGATCTTCTCTTCCTTCCAGCCAAAACGCTCCAACATCATCAAGCCCACCTTACTGGCTTGATGCGGCACGACCACATCAACATCCACCATGCTCTTGGAAAGACCAGGATACAGTTCATCCAAAAAGTCATGTGCAATGCCACGCACCATTCTTAAGACAGCCGGACCATCCATATGAAAGAGATCGTCCTCTGGGTTATGCCCCGCAAAGCGCGGATGAAAACGCGAACCGCCGCCCATGATCGTCGTCAGATACGCACCATCGCCAAAGGTCTTGAAATGGGAGTGATGGATTCTCGATGCCTCACCTTCTTCTGCTCGAGTCACCACCACCGCCGCTGCGGCATCTCCCACCAACGAAGCCGACTCAGGTTCTTTGGGGTTGATCCCGCATGAAGCCACATCGGCACTACAGATCAAAATATTTTTATACCGTCCGCTACTGATGAAGTTCGAAGCCACATCCATTGCCGCCACGAAGCTCAAACAGGTCGTATGCACCGTCATCGCCGGAATGCCCGAGTTCCCCAGCTCAAGCTGTCGCTGAATCAAAACCCCAGTATCTGGAATCGCCTGTTCCCCCGTCCCTGAGGCATTGATGATCAAATCCAATTGCTGAGGCTTGAGCTTTGCTTCGTTCAACGCCTCCCTCGCCGCCTCTGCTGACATGAACGACGAGGTTTCATCCGTCACCCAACGACGCTCGCGCACCCCATTGCGTCGCTCCACCCAACCAGCGGGCACACCACACATCGCTTCGAGTTCAGAACTCGGCACAACTCGTTTCGGTAAATAACGTCCAAGACCTATAATTTTGAGGGGAATGTTGACTTGCATTAAGGGAGTCTCCTATGTAGTGTAAATAATAAGTTCGACCACAGACGACTGACCGCTGACCGTGACAATCAATGGTCTATCGTCTGCGGTCTGCGGTCGTTACTTAAAAATCCATTTTTTTAAAATACGGAATCGCCACATCCGACACCTTACCGATCAACTTCCACGGCAACTGCCGTCTCTTCAGCAAATGCTTCGTAAACACCGCATTGTACTCCGTCACCGACTCACCGCCGCGCACTTTCTTGAACTTGCCAACTCCGCCGCTGGCATGCACGAGCAGTCCGCGCTTTACACCTTCTTGCAACGCGACCAAGGTCAATAAACGATACAAGCCTTCTTCCAACGGCAGTGATGTGTCATACCCAAACAGCGGCTGCGTCATCGCCCCATTGCGGACGAAGAATCCCATAATGGCGTTCAACTTGCCATCTTTCTTAAGTCCGTACATATGCAAGGTCTCATGATCGCGGGCAAGTTTCAGAAATTCAAAAGTGAATTGGGGGTTGTAGTACGAATACTTTTCAAGATACAACAGGTTATACAACTCCACCGCGCGGTGAAGCTCTTCGTCCGATAAATCTTTGCCACTGACGACGTCATAGCCCGCCTTCTTCAACACCCGCACATCTTCCTTGCACTGACGGGTCTTCAACGCCGCAACCGGGTCCATGTACCAGACTTGACGACTCAAGACCAGGTCATATCCCAACCCTTCAAGCGTTTGATAAATATGCGGATTCTTTTGCTGGTCCACCGACCGAAACACAATCGCCCGATCAGGGAACCACTTAATCAACGCCTCACTGATTACTGATAACTGCTCACTATTTATCACCGGGTATAAATTCGTCGACAGCAGATAGTTATTCACAAACACAACCTTATCCAACTCCGCATAACGAAAATACCACGAGACCGGCGTCATCACCAACTTCACTGTGATTTCAGCAAGTTTATTGTTGAGATGCTTCACTTCCTCGAAAGCGCCATACGAAACATAATGACTGTATGGCGAAACCGTATACGTATTCTGCGGGTGAAAATCCGATACGGTGATGGGAATGATCGTCTCGCCCACCTTTACCGCCATCAACTGCGTGTTATGCACATTGCGGATATACGTCTGCGGGTCATCGCTCATTAATGGAATGAGGTAGCGACGTGCATACTCACCATCCTCCGTTTGAGGAAAGGGCAGGGAATGGATGTTCTCGCGGGTGAAGAGTTTGGGTTGCATAAATAAAATCCCGAAGGGATGGAATGATTCTAGCTGAAGATTTGTATGAAAAAACAATCCCGAAGGGATGACATAGAACTTGTGCCACCCCTTCGGGGTTCAAAAAATAATTTCGTCAATTCTATAATCTTTTCACCCCTTCGGGGTTTTCAAGCAAGCGGATTGTCTCATCACAATGCGACGGGACAACCACCGTATCGGGATGGGTCAAGGTAAATGTCTGTAATTTACCCAGCGTTTCACGATAAGCAACCGGGTCGGGGAAAAGCATATTCGCTATCTTATGCGGCGGACGATTTTCCACAATGGAACGTTTAAGCCAAGCCGCATCGGCTACAAAGAAGAAGACTTTGCCCTCGTCATCTCGTGCAAAGATACCCATCTGTCCATGCGCATGACCGGGCAATTCCACGCCGATGATGGATTGGTCACCGAGTAAGTCATAACCGCTTTTGAAGGGTGCATATTCTTCGGATAATAAGATCGGCTTATCCATGTCCACTTCTTGCGAGCGGGCATCGAAGTCTGAGGGGATTTGTCCACGCAGGAAGGCGTGTTTCATATCTTCTGCGGGTGACAAGTGGCGGAGTCCGCTAAAGGCGTGGGGCAGGTAGACATAACGAGACCAAGCCAGGTCGCAGAGTGAGCCGATATGGTCCGCATGGAAGTGAGAGATGAAAACGTGAGATATGTCCGCAGGTTTAAGGTCAAAGGTCGCAAGTTGGTTAACGACCAAGTCTTCTTCTTTCAAGTGGACGGGTGTCATCCAACGATAAAAGCGTTTTGGGAATTTCTTCGTCTCATCGAAAAAGCGATAGGAATAGCCCGTGTCGAAAAGCATTGCCCCGAATTTAGGGTGGCGAAACAACGCGAACATGGCAGGGAAGTGAATCGTGCGCCAACGTCCACCCTGAATGGCGAGGTGTTCGGGTGAGGTACAGTAACCTGCGTGTAGGATGTTGATTTTCATTGTGTAGTCTCTCGTCATTGCGAGGAGGGCGGCAGCCCGACGAAGCAATCTCGGACATTGTCATGAGATTGCTTCGGGCGGAAAATCACCGCCCTCGCAATGACGGATGGTTTTCCTTCCACCATTTCAAAAATCGTCCCACGCCTGCTTCAATGGAAACCTTGGGCTGATAGCCGAGTTCGTTTTTCGCGGCGGAAATATCCACTGTGCTGCTGTTTGCCATCATACTCACGGAGAGTCTGGTCAGCGGAGGTTCGGGGCTGTAGGGAATGAGAGAGTAGATAAATTCCAATGCGCTGGCTGCGGTGTTGGCGGTTTTATATGAGACCTTACGTGAAGGATGTGGGTACCCCAACTCATTGCAGATACGTTCGATCAGTTTCCAAATCTTAATCGGCTCGCCGTTGGAGATGCTGTATTTTTTGCCGAGCGTATTCTTTGGCGATTCGGCGCACAACAAAAGTGCATCGACTACATTCTGGATGTACGTCAGATCCACAATATTTTCGCCATCGCCGAGAATGGGCAGCCTACCTGATTTGAGGCGCGGGATTAATCTTGGAAAAATAACCGTATCGCCTTCTCCAAACAACGCCCGCGGACGAATGGACACTACGGCAAGTCCTTGGACGGAGCCTTTGTCCACTTCTTCTTCGGCTAAACGTTTGGTGTGTGCATAATGACTGATGGGTTCGGGCAGAGGGTCGTTCTCTTTGACGCCGACTCGTGAGTTGTAATCAAAATAAATACTGGGTGTAGAAACATACACCAAACGCTTTACCTTGTTTTCTAAACAAGCTTGCACGACATTGCGTGTGCCGATCACATTCGCTTGATAGAACTTCTCGAAATTTCCCCACGGAGAAGGCAATGCAGCACAATGAAAAACGATCTCTTGAACTTTGAAAACTTCGGTCAATTCGCTTTTCTTTGAAATATCGGCGCGGATGGGGTTCATCCCTGCATCTTCCAGCTCGTTCAACTTTGCCGGGTTACGCCCAAGAGCAGTCACATCCCAATCCATGCCGTGCAGTCGATGTGCTAATGCCCCACCGAGAAAGCCTGTAGCACCTGTGATCAACGCTTTCATGCGAGCCTCTTCTGTGCCAATTTCTTTAATGCTTCGCGAATGATCTTCGAATTATGCCGCACATCGGTCGGGAATTTTTTCATGAACAGAAACACCTTTATGGTTTTTGCCTGCGGATGATACCTTGCCATTTCGAGCAATTCGCGCCTGATTGTATCTTTCTTTGTGCGAACATGCTTTTCCAATTCAATCCACAGCACAGGCTCGCCATCCACGCCGACAAGCGCGGTGCGAAAGACTTGAGGATGAGCGTTGAAAATATTTTCAATCTGTTCGGTGAACAGAACATCATCTTTCGTAACCACGCGATGTGACTTGCGCCCGCAATACCATAGCCTGCCTTTTTCATCGAAATAACCCACGTCACCCATGCGGTGGGTGATGTCTGCGCGATATTCGATCTTTGATATTCGATTCGATTCAGGACGATTCAAATACTCGCGCGTCGTTGCTCCGCTCTGAACTGTTATCTCACCAACGATATTTGGCTTCACTGTGAGCGAATCCTGCCATTCTGGGATTGGCTCGTCAGTGATGGGGATGATGCGTATGGTCACGCCTTCGATCGGCTTTCCGAGGCAGATGCCCGCGCCATTCTTTGTCTTTTCTTCCAATGCAAAGATTTCGCGGCTCTCAACCTTAGCAATCGGCAGTGACTCTGTCGCGCCGTAGATACCGTAGAGGGAAGTGTGATCTTCCAATAAATTGCGGAATCGCTTTTGCAAATCAATCGTGGCAGGTGCGCCTGCGGTGATGATGCGTTTGAGGGAGGAAAGGTGCTTCGACTGCGGCGCAAAAAGCGCGCCTCCGCTCAGCACGAAAGAAGAAAGAATTTCAAGGACGACGGGGGAAGCGAACATGTTGGTAACGTTAAATTTCTGAATCGCGGAAATCACTTTTTTAGGATCCGTTTTGCCGGGGACGGGGAAGGTGATGTCTGGGATGACGGAGGTGACACCTAATAGCAGGTCAATTAAGGCATAGAGCGGGAAGGCGGGAAGGTCGATCTCGTCAGGAGTGATTTGGAAAGTGTTGCGGAGCAAGTCTAGTTGGGCGGCAAGATTTTCCTGAGTGTAGATGACGCCTTTGGGAAGACCCGTGGAGCCGGAAGTGTAGATGATGGCGGCGAGGTTGGGAATTGGTAAATTGGTAAATTGGGAATTGAACGCCGATTGAACGACCTTTGACCTGCGACCTGCGACGTTTTGAATTGTAAGGTTGTATTTCACCGAGGTTCGCCCCCACCCAAAGATTATTCGCAAAGCATGAGTCAATCTGTTGCCAATGAAAACATCAGGTTTGGATTCTTGGAAGATTTCGCCGATTTTTTTGATACCCAAGGCGGGTTCAAGCAAAACAGGGATGATACCGAATTTGAGTAGGGCTAACGAAAAGGGGAAGAAGTCTGCGGAGGGGGGAGACATCAAGGCGGCGGTGAGGTCTGGGGTGAGCGGACCAGCTTCAAGTCCGCGTAGGAAGCGCTGGGTTTGGTCAAAAATATCCTGATAGGTGAGCGTTATCCACTTGCGTTTATCGAAATATATGAAAGCAGGTTTATGCGGATGTTCGTTGACGTTACGTTCAAAACGATCATAGAGATTCATGGTCAAAATTGTATCGCTTTGTTGGGATGTTTGTCAGGATAGTACGGTTATGTTTAGTACTGTGTTTCGGTCTGCATAGTTCAAATAATAAGAGTGGGGGAATCGTAGCATGGCTGCGAATGGATATGCCGAGCAGCGACTGGTTGGTTGAATTGCGGGAGGCAGTAT
>JAFLCF010000224.1 GCA_017303735.1 Anaerolineae bacterium | reverse complement strand
AGGTGGAATACCAAGTCCTTGAATTGTTCTAGCCCAAAAATTAACTTGCGCCGCCGTGCTAACGAGAATCACAAACTCTCGTTCGGTGAAAACCGCTTTGACCTTTTCAACAATATCAGGATGAAACTTAAGTGGGGTGGCAGAGATCAAACGAGTGTACGTTATCGCTAATTTCTCTCGTTCTGAAAATGAGTGAACACTCTCAAAATCACCGCGCAACGCTTCAGCTTCTTCATCTGTGATTCCATATTTTCGATGTTCATAGGAGTTCATGTCTACGCAGAAGGGGCATGCCACGGCATAAGAAGCTGTCATACGAATGAGCTTGAGCATGCGCTTGTCCATGCGTCCATCTTCATGGGCAACGAGTGCCTCCATTAACCCAGAGCCGATGGCTGCCTTGGGATACCATGAAAGAATACGTGGCGGGAGCATACGCTTGCCGGTCACCTGCTCAGAGAGCCAAATCCCTAGACGCAGGAGAAAGGGAATTTTTGAAGGGAGAGAAATGAAGGACATAGACAAAATTATAGTCCTTTATAATCGCCACATGAAAACATACAACCTTGGAATAATCGGCGCAGGTATGTACGGCAAGATCTTAATGAAATGGCTCCAACAAGATGAGCGTGCCCATATTTTGTGGGTCAACAGTGCCAGTGAAGCCACAACAAAAGCGGCAGCGCAGGAATTTGGCATAAAGAAATGGTCAACGGATTATCGTGAAGTATTGAATGATCCTCTGGTGGATGCCGTTGTGATCGCCACACCTCCGTTTCTGCATGCTGAGCAGGTCGAAGCGGCGCTCAAGGCAGGGAAACATATTTTGCTGGAAAAGCCAATCGCCGAATCGCGAGAAAGCCTCCAGCGAATTGTCAACGCCGTTGAAAGCGCACCAAGCCTAAAGGTGCTTGAAGCGTCCTGCCGTCACACACGTTTGACCCGCAAATTCAAGTTCATCAAAGACATCATTGATAGCGGAAAGCTGGGGCAGGTCTACCATATCCATCACAACAGCCTCGGGCGTACTACTTTCGTCGAATACAATCCAAATGGAGCCTGGGCAATGAATAAAAAGTTGGCGGGCGGTGGTCCATTTGCAGACCGCGGCGTATATGACCTGGCGTTTCATTTGGGCTTATTGAACGATGTGCCGCAGTTACAATCATTACAAAGTTTTAAGCGTAATGACCTGCGCGATATGAGTCAGGTCGTTAAGTTCAGTGATGTGGAGCAACACGGCGCGGCATGGATGAAATTCGACACAGGTCTCACCTATTACTACGAAAACGGCGGAGGCGTACACAGTGAAGTGCCCAACGAAACGCGCCTCTATGGGACGAAAGGTGGTTTACGCTTCCATCACTATAGTTGGGATTCGAATGAGGTTGAATTCTTTACGACCGAGAATGGCAAATTACGCAAGGAAATCTTCAACATAGACATGAGTGCTGCACCCGATGACAGCCAGGCGATCATCATGCACTTTCTGAATTATCTCGATGGAAAAGAAGAACCGCTCATGCCTGTGGCACGAGCGGCAAAACATATGGAGATCTTGTTCAAGATATTGGATGATTAATGATGGTGGCTTGCACTCCCAAATGCGTGTTCATACACTAACATAGCGTAATACTGCCACGGGAACTGCGCTTCGTAGACCATCCCAGTTCCCGGCTGGTGCGATTTCGCCTTCAAGTTCGCATCCAGAAAAACCAGCATTTCTTCCCATGCCGCGGCTTGCACTGGGTCCGCTTGAACGGCTTCGGCATCCAACATAAAGGCATGTGGTTGCCCGTCATAAATGGATATTTGATGCGGGATGCCCGCCGCTCCCAATCCGCTCTCCAACGCATCCACCTCTTCCAACGGAATGGATTGATCTGCGCCGCCAAAGATGCCCAGTACCGGACCCGAAAGATTCTTTAACACCTCAGGGTCTGTCTCCGATGAGCCGTAGAAAATGACCGTCGCTGCCATGCCGCCGTTGTGGAGACTGTAAAGTAAAGAAATCCGCCCGCCATAGCAAAAACCGGCAATGCCGATGCGGCTCGCATCCACGTTGGGTTGCGCTTTGAGCCAGGCATAGACTGAATCCAAGTCGGCGTTCACCTCTGTCTGTTCAGTAGTGCTGACCAAATAAATGGCACGTGGTATCAACGAAGTTGTCTGCCCACGGAAGGTATCCGGCGCGATCACGAGATAGCCTTCCTGCGCCAGCAAATCCGCTTTGGACGTGATCGATTCGTTCAAGCCAAAAAATTCATGGATCATGATGACCGTCGGGAAAGGTCCTTCGCCTTCAGGCACAGCCACATACGCGCGCACGTCCGGCGCACCGTTCACACCGGGGATGGTCGTGTTGGTCAACGTTTCGATACGGCTTCCGCCAACCAGCGCGTCGCCGAAAATGCTGAGGGGGATGAGCAGTATCAGAATCGCCAGAACAGCTAAAAGTCCCAGCAGGATGCGTTTGAACGTCTTCATTGTCAACTCCTAAAGAAAGATGTGCCGATTGTAGTGGGAAAGTCGTTCAAATCCTATCAGGATGAAAAAAACGCCTCTCTCCCCGCTCCAGCCTGCCTCTAACCATCTAAAAAACATCCACATGGATGGTAAAACCCTTGACAAAACCGGAACTTTCCATAAAATAATCCATATACCATCCATACAGATGGTGAAAGGATGTCAAGATGAGAGAAAACCAAAAAATAGTTATCGATCTGGGGTCTGTTTGCCTTGAGCTGTCTTTTGAAGATGCAGACATTACGAAAGGCATAGAAACTCTGCCGACAAGCCGTCCTGTTGTCAGGTCGTCGTTTGCTTTTGGCGTTATGAATTATTCCCGCCGCGATCTTGAGAAATACAAGGCTCGCAATGAACGCGTGAAGGTGAATGTGATCGGCGGGTTTCGGCTGGATAACGACATCTCCCCTGCCCTCGCGTTGGATGTAATGGATTCGATCCGCGTGATCGGTGTCTTTCAGGCAATGGATCATGTAAAGAATGCGTTGATGCAATCTGGAAAGATTCAATAAATCAATTTTGAGATAGGAGACAACATGGCAGATACTGAGAAAATCACCATCAACATGAATGCGGTCGAGTTGGGCAAGATCGACCTGCTGGTGGAACAGGGACATTATTCGAACCGCACCGATTTCATCCGCTCGGCGATCCGCTCGCAGTTGGAAAAGCATACCCTCGAAGTGCAGCAGGCTATAACACGACACTCCTTTGGTATTGGTGCCTTTGCACACAGTCTCACTGATTTTGAGCGTTATAAAGCAAAGGGTGAAAAGATAAAGATCGACGTGATCGGGGTGTACCACATCCCCACAGATGTGCCAGTTGCACTCGCCCTGGAAGTAGTCGAGTCGATCAAGGTATATGGCATTTTTCAAGCCAGCAGTGCCATGAAAGATGCCCTCGAAACGAATGGAAAGATCAAGTAAGGAAATATAATGAACAATTTGGATAGCTATAATTTTCGACCCTTTGCTGGCAAAACAGATTTTCCTAAAATGGCAAAATTAATTCAGGATATCTCAATTGCTGAGGATACTCAAAACTGGACAACTGCTGAAGACATTGAGCGGGATTATAGTCATCTGGTGAACTCAACCCCTGAAAAAGACATGCTCATGGTCGAAGACCCTCAGGGAAATTTGATTGCCTATGTACGTGTAGGTTGGGAAATAGATGATGAAAAACGGCAGGTCTTTGCTTTCCCCTTCAACATTCATCCAACGGTTCGAAACCTTGAGCTGCAAAGTCATCTGTTAAGTTGGGTGGAGAAACGTGCGAAAGAAGTCGCGGCAGAGAGCAATACGGTTGAAAAGCATATTCTGCGGGCATTCCTGCGTAACATCGAAACAGATGACCTGTTACGCGAAGCCCTTGAGGGACAGTGGTTCACGGCTGTACGTTTTATGAACCGCATGGTACGAGACTTGCAGGAAACCATTGACGTGCCGCCTATGCCAGCCGGGTTGGAAGTGCGCCCAGTGCCCGAAAGCCATTATCGTAGCGTGGTCAACGCCTTGGATGAAGCGTTCCGCGATCATTGGGGACATGCCCCAATAAGTGATAGCGATTACCAAGCTTGGTCTGCAAGCCCTATCTTTAAGCCATCGCTTTGGCAGGTTGCATGGGACGGTGAAGAGGTAGCAGCAGGTATCTTGAATACATTTGATGAAGAAGCCAACAAACAATTCAATATTCAACGCGGAACCACAGATCCGATCTTCACACGCCGCCCCTGGCGCAAACGCGGGTTGGCGCGCGCCCTGCTCATGCGCAGCTTGCAAATGTTCAAAGACATGGGTATGAGCGAAGCCATGCTAGGCGTGGATACGCAAAACCCGAGCGGCGCCTTCGTCTTATATGAAAGCTGCGGCTTCAAACCCATTCTGCGCAGTGTCATTTTCGAGAAATACATTTCAGACAGGTAAAAACGATCTCCCATCGAATTAAACCTGCGCCAAAATGGCAGCTATTCCCCTAAAGGTAGTAACTTGCCTGCTAGAAAACACATGGTATAATGTCGGTCGCTTTTGAATTGGAGAGGTCGCGTAGTCTGGCTTAGCGCGCACGCTTGGAAAGCGTGTAACCCACAAAGGTTCGCGGGTTCGAATCCCGCCCTCTCCGCCAGAAGAGTACGCCCCCTTTTCCAGGGGCGTTTTTTTTTCTGTAGGTTCGCGGGTCCCCATTAAGGGGATGTCATTCGAATCCCGCCCTCTCCGCCAGAAGATGACGCTCCTTTTTCCAGGGGCGTTTTTTTTATTTTGCCCAAGAGGTATCCCATGCCCAATCCCTTTGAATATCTTATCGAGAACATCTCATGGTACGAACCTATCTACAATATTGCCTGGGTATTATTTATGGTCTATGCACTCACCCTGCCCCCGCTTGCACTGTGGATATTTCACAAGAACCGATCGTTGAATCTTTTACTACCGCCTTTGCCATGGGAATATCACCGTCGCACCTATTCGCATCTGCTCGGCGCGGCGTTTGTCATTTTTTGTTTCAGACTTATCCCTTACTGGATCTTCAACGACAAGATTCTGCATTTTCTAGGCGGTGGGATCGCCATTGCCTTGGTTTACGAATATTTCATATTAAATTTCAACATTCGACAGGGAGAGGGAATTATTAGCCTGCGAAACATCATCCAACACAAAACCGCATATCTAACAGCAAACCTATTCTTGCTTACATTCTTTTCATCGTTCTTCAGTGTCTTTTCGGAGCTCTATGAGTTCATCTCCAAATATGCCGCAGGGTATCAATTCGACAGCAGCGGATTCGATACCTGGCTCGATATTCTGGCAAATATCAGTGGCGCAACCCTCGGCTACTTTCTCATTTGGCTTTGGAAATACGCAATAAAAAAGACCTGATCGTATGACCAGGTCTTCTAAAGAACTTTCTAACTAGGGTGTTGGTGTCGCTTCTGTCGGAAGCGGAGTACCCACATGGATCATCAAGTCAGACGAAAGAGCCGCATCATGCCCGGGGACATCTGCCTTCGTTTCCACGAGGAATTGATACAATAGCGACGATTTCCAAGCCCCACCACCAAGAATATCGGTACCCTTCGAGGCATCATCCGCACGGCGTGAACCGGCAAGAATGCCTTCGTAGCTGCTCAAGTCCAATTGGGCGGGGGAAACTGCCAGGGTCACCGAGTGACAGGAACTGCAGGAGAGTGAGCCGGAGTACCACAAGTTCGACTGCGTAAACAACGGCAGAACATCCTCAAAAGTGGATTCACAATTCACGCCATTTGCATCTGTGAACTGAAACGCATCCGCCTCAGGAGAACCTGCATCCACCCATGCACCGATCAGGTCTACACCGGCAACATAACACTTGTCTGACGCTTCAACGGGAGCTGAAACCATTTCCATGACAGGAAGCGTGGCAGGGATCAAGGTCGGGATTGGGGTTGATTCAGGCAGGGCATTGCCGCGGTTGCATGCCAGGGAAAATCCACAGGCATTCACGAAAATAATACTCAACCAGGCGAGGACACCCACCAGAAAAACGGTCACTGCACCGTAAATGTATCTTTTTACATCATCATTCATTTGTATACCTCCCTATTCCGTTGCTCTAAGCGTGCGCAGGTAATTGACCACATCCCAACGTTCGCGGATGGTGAGGTTCTCATTAAGCGGCGGCATCTGCCCTGAGAATTGCACTTCAGGGAAGAGGGTGTTGTTCGGGTTCCAAATGCCGTAGGAAATGGTTAGGAACCAACTGCCGTCTGATTTGGCTTGAACCGCTTCACTCGTCAGATCGGCTGGTTTCTTTTTTACAAGAAATGCCGCAACCGTGCCGGTGCCTTGTCCACCATCACCGTGGCACATCAGGCAGTGGGTCTGATAAAGCTGCGCCCCACGTGCAATCGAGGCTTCATCCGCAGGAACTGGGTTGATAGGCTCACCCATACCAGGCAGGTAGGCAGCGCCATCTACAGGAATGGACTGGGCAGGAACCGCAAGCGGTTTTTCCTGATCATCAAATGCATCCTGGATCTCCATGAAAACGACCCAGTCGATCTTGATGACATCGAAAGCAAAAGTCATTAAACCGGCAGCAATAACAGCAAGCGCGGCAAATACAACAAGAAGTTGTTTGAATAGTCTCATA
>JAFLCF010000223.1 GCA_017303735.1 Anaerolineae bacterium | reverse complement strand
TGGCGTACTTCGCTTTTAGGAAGGGTGGTGGCGTTCACAGCGGGAGTCATGGCTGTTTTGGTTGTGGCAGGCTTATTCGTCCCGCGTGCGGCGGTGACTTTGAATCCCGATTCGCAGACGGCTTCGGTTGTTATCCCGGTCAGGGCAAGTGTGGAGAATACATCCATTTCTTTGAGCGGCGAGATTCCTGCACAGACGATTTCGTTGGTCGTGGAAAGAGAAGAGACTGTGGCAGTGACGAGTCAGGTTTCCATTCCACAGACCAAGGCGAAGGGAGTGGCACAGTTCACGAACCTCGGCACGCAAGATATCACCATCCCGGCTGGGACGGTGGTCCTGACCGATTCGTTGATCCGCTTTGCGACGCTGAACGAGACGCGCCTGCCTTCGGGCACGAATGGAATTGTGGAAGTTCGCATCGAAGCGCTGGAAGCGGGGGAGCAGGGGAATGTGGCTGCTGAAACGATCAAGGTGATCGAAGGCACGCTCGGGCTTTCTGCCACGGTCATGAACCCAAGCCCAACCATTGGCGGGACGAATGCCAATGTGCCCGGCGCAACAGAAGATGATCGTGCCAATCTGCGGGACACTGTATTGAAATTGCTTCGCATCAAAGCTGAAGAAGAAATTCGCGCCAGCATTGGTGAAGGTGACTTGTTGATCGTTGACACGCTGGACGTTGTGGAAACCCAACGCGAAGAGTTCACTCCACCTGCTGGGAAAGCCGCCGCAAATTTGACCTTTTCTATGCAAGCAGAAGTGACAGCGCATTACATTTTGGCAGATGACCTGAATCGCCTTGCTGCTTCATCCGTCTCGGCGTCTGTTCCGGCGGGCTTTTCTCCATCTGGCGAAATGACATTCGATCTGCTCGATGTTCCCGTCACAGACCTATCTGGTGTGACGAGCTTCCACTTGCAAGCCTCACAAACTGCCCTGCGTGATATTGACCTGATGCAAGTCTATAACCTCATTCGCGGACGCAGCCCGCAAGCCGCTGCCATTATGGTAAAAGAGGCGCTTTCCTTGCAAAACGAACCACAGATCACGATCACGCCCTCCTGGTGGAGATGGCTGCCATTGATCCCATTCAATATTTCGGTGGAGGTTGAATAGACGATAGACCGTTGGCGATGGACGATGGAATATGTCTTTCCATGGTCTGTTGTCCATCGTCCATCGTCGCAAAGTGCCCATGAGAATTCTCGCAGTTGACCACGGTGAAAAACGAATCGGTCTTGCCCTGAGCGACCCGACCGCCACCATCGCCAGCCCATTGAAAGTCATTCAACATGTTTCGCGTGTCATTGACGCCGCTCAAGTGGCAGACATTGCCGCCCAAAACGATGTCGGTCTGATCGTGGTGGGTCAGTCTTACGATGAAGATGGCAACCCCAACCCGGCGGGGCGCCGTGCGGGTCGCTTCGCCGATGAGCTTCGCAACCAGACGAATATTCCCATCGAAATGTGGGACGAATCACACAGCACCCAAATCGCCCGTGCCGCCCGTATCGAACTTGGCGTCTCCCGTAAAAAACGCGCTGGTCATCAGGATGAATTCGCCGCTGTGGTTATTTTGCAATCGTATCTTGAGTCTAAGCGGGGGAGTGGGGTATAAGTAGTGAGAAATGAAGAATAAGAAATAAGTAACGAGTTTTAAGTAATAAGTAAGACCCAGACAATATTCCTTTTCATCACTCATCACTCATCACTCATCACTCATCACTCATCACTCATCACTCATCACTCATCACTCATCACTCATCACTCATCATGTCCCGATTCTTTCGCCGTTACCAATACTACTTTCTACTTTCCATCGTTGTTACGTTGATCTTTTCCTGCATATTTGGGTTGATCTACTACGTCCCTGCGCGCGCCTCGCTGTTGTATGGTCCGCCTGCAAATGGGCTTTCCATCTCTGACCGCATCGAATATGCCACGCGTTTGCTATCCCATGGGCGGTTGCTCACTACTCCAGTAAATGTGAATGGCATTGCACAACCATTCCGTGTCGAGCCGGGTGAAACAGTTTCATCCATTGCAGAGCGTTTGCAAAGCCTGGGGCTGATCTCTGATGCGCAAGCCTTTTTCGATTACGCCGTCTACACTGGCATCGACCTCACCATTCAATCTGGCAACTTCACCCTCAGCCCGGCACAATCCATTATTGACATTGCCCAGACTCTGCAAAAATTTTCTCCAACCGATGCGACTCTTGTGATCTTACCAGGTTGGCGGATCGAAGAGATCGCCGCCTCACTCCCGACCTCGGGCTTGTCCATTGACCCCGATGCCTTTCTCGCCGGTGCAAACAACCCGCCGCAAGTGCTTGCCTTTGCCGAGCCCGCAAGTATGGAAGGCTTCTTTTTCCCCGATACCTATACCCTTCCGCGTGAAACCACCCTCGACCAATTACTGGATGTAATCGGGCGCAACTTCACATCCAAACTTACAACAGACATCCAAAATGGATTTGCTGCTCAAAACTTAAGCATCTATCAAGCCGTGACGCTTGCTTCCATTGTCGAACGTGAGGCGATCCATAGCGAAGAAGCATCATTGATCGCATCGGTCTATCTCAACCGCATTGCCATCGGCATGAAGTTGGATGCTGATCCCACGATTCAATATGCGTTGGGTTATCAATTTGACACGGGCTCGTGGTGGAAGAGTCCACTGGCATTGACGGATTTGGAAGTTATCTCGCCCTACAACACGTACTTAAATAATGGTTTGCCGCCCACGCCCATTTCCAACCCTGGCATCGAGGCATTGATGGCGGTCGCATACCCGCAGACTTCAACCTATTACTTCTTCCGTGCCGCCTGCGATGGTTCCGGTTATCACGTCTTTGCAGAGACCTTCGAAGAACAGCTTGCGAATGGCTGCCCATAAAATGGACATCACCGAATTAGAAAAACGCCTCGAAGAAGAAGCTTGTAGCCGGTCACATTACTCTCTTGGCACACGTTACCCTGGTGGCGCGTTTTGTCTGATCCATGAAAATGGAAATTGGCTTGTTCTTTATAGCGAACGTAATCTCGACGATGAGCCTCTTTTTGTGGGTGAGAGTGAGGCGGAAGCGTGTGAATTCTTCTTCGAATATATGACCACGCGCATCCTACATACGCATTTGGTGGGATATTTCATTTCGCTGAAAAATGCCGAGGCGTTGGCAGAGAAATTGGCGCAACAAGGCATCGCTACACATCGCAATGACATTCCCTTTCACGGTTGGGATGATCCGCGCTTTCGAGTATTTGTGACCGGCAAGGATGTTTTTAAAGCTCGCGAGATTTTAGGGGAATTGCCCGTCCGCGATATTCGAGATTAAGGCGAGGGGTTTCTGAAGCTCTCCCACACTGCAAGTGCGGGTTTGGGCGTGCCGTCAAATTCACGTAAACCGATATAGGCAAAATTAGCGAGCATTTGAGCATCTTCTGGGTTGCGACCTTGTGACGCCATTTCTTTGGCATATGAGTCTATGTTGAAGTCGTTTAGCAGAGTGTTGACCCAGAATACCATGCGCGGACCTAGCTGCTCATGAATGGCATTCAAGTATGCCACCTGATCTTCGGGGGAGTGCGTGAATTCTGCGAAAGCTTGGGTTGAGAATCCGCCTTCTGCAAAGGCAACCGGTTTCGAGGTCCGTTCGAGAAGCGGGCTGTAGTAATCTGCGGGGATGTCTGCGCCGCTTTGGAAAACGAAGTACGGGTACGATGAGATCGCCCACACATCCAGGTTTGGCTCAAAGGCTTCAACCTGCTCCCAGTTTGGCGAGAGCCGTTGACGATCACCCTCCTCAGGCTGTGGGAAAATGTTGTTCAAGTCATCCCATTGAAAGGTGACAAAGATTTGAGTTTCAGGCGCTTCGGCTTTTACCAAGGCGTAGATCTCGTTATATAAGCTGATGAAGTTCTGCGCATCATTTGGATGAGCATCCATATAGGTGTTGATCTCAGAGGCAAGCCCGAGATACCGTGGCTGGAAATTTCTCACCACCCACAACGCATAATTCTTGAACGCCGTGCGTACATCTGGGTTTGCAAAGCTCGCTTCCCAATTGACAGGTAGTCCATCGAACTCGCGGCGGTTGAGCCCATTGAGTGCATCGAGCACGAAAACGGCATCTAGGTTGTTTTGCCTTGCCAATGTGATTTGATTGATGATGTCGGTCCGTTTTTGCGATTCGCCATCCACACCGAGTACGAAACTTTCCCAATCTACGTTTTGTTGAACAAGAACGAAATCACCGTGGACCGTCATGTCTTTGAATAATTGAAAGACGCTTTCGAAGGTAATCTCAGGTGGAGATGGATAAAAACCATACGCTGTGCTGGTGGAATCAAAGACAGATTCTTCCAATGGCGGCGGGGGAGTGGGCGCTGGGGTATTACTTCCGCATGCCAGGGAGACAAACAAAATAAGGAGTGGAAAAATTATGATTCTTCGCATGAGTACCTTTACACGTAGTACAGGACCCGCGGCGAAGAAGTTGCAAAGGGGGAACTAGGCTTGCTTGTGCGAGAGGTAATACCCCAACCCTGCCATGCAGACACCTATGAACGTCAATGCGATCCCTTGCAAGACAACTGGAGTAAGCAACGCTTGCACCATTGCAGCAGTGAAGTCTTTTGTAAAGTCTAACAAGAAGGTGGGCAGGTAGTCGGGCAATTGGCTGGCAAGGGCGCTTTCGATCACCACACTAAAAATGGGCGCGCCGAGAATGCCAATTAAGAATGCGATGAAGCCTGTGCTTGCGAACGGAATACCCCACCAACTAAGCCAATCTTTGAAAGACCTCACAGCGAAACCTGTCAGGGTGAGCAAAAGCAAAATGGGTAGGATCAAGCTGAACCGCATGAAGATGCGCAGGGTTTGTATCCGTTCGCGCGGGTCGTTTTGCGGCGGCGCAGTGATGAGAGTCAACTGATCGGGGATGAGCGATGCGGTGACTTGCATCTGTGATTGAATGAGAGGCATGAGCATAGGCAGGACATTTTCAGGCGGGTTGCATAATTGGATCTGGTCGCCAGAGAACATTCCGAACATGATCATTGCAGCCTGATCGATCGTGCATGCGGGCAAGGATTGGATCAGGACGAGTGCGGCTTGAGTGCCGGTTTCACCCAGCATGCTGGTTTTAACCGGGCTAAGGTCAACCTCGATTGAGTTGGTTTCCATGTTGAGATAAGCAAAGGTTGAGCCGAGCACGTCATCGCCGATGGGTTTCAGCACATCGGGTGGAAGCAAGGTGCGAAAGAAACGATCCCAGGTTTCCTGGTTTAAGCCTTGCATTCCAAGCGGCTGCTGGGTTGGGTCTGTGCCCGATGCAATGGATTGTGCCAGGAGGCTGGGAATCTTGTTGTAAAAATCTTCGCGGGCAAAGGCTTGTTGATAAGTTTCTGCGGTGAAGGCGTGGCGGTCGAAGTTGAAAAACAGTAACGCCAAGACAGCCGTAAGGACGAAGAGAATGGCGAGGAGTGTGGCAATTGTTGTTCTAAATGTTTTCATGAGATTGTAGAAGTGACAGTCATCTCATAGATGACTGTCACTTGATTAACTACGCTGTCAAAATTTCGATGTAATCTTGTGTAACAGGTTCAGCATGTCCAACGCCGAGCAGGTCTAGCAGCTCACGTACGAGGTCTGCTTTAAGATCGGCATCTTTGCGGCTCCAGGTGCGGCTCTTCACTTCGAGGAAGGTTCCCATCGCGGGCTGTTTCACTTCGTCGAGATTGATGAAAAACTCGGTGTTCTTGTATTTGATGTGCCAGCGCAGGCGATTCTTCTCGACGGAGATTTCCGTCTTCGGTTTGAAGTATTCGCGATAGAAACGCAGCGATTGCGTGGCTGGCGCGAGGAAGCGGCTGCGCGAAAGCAATACCTCGCCCATCTCGTCTTCACGCTTGACACCGAGCAGGGTCAGGCGCGAGCGGACGTTGGCAATATCGCCCTTCTCGTTGATGAGGCTGTCTTCGCGGTAACGCAGGCGTCCCTGATTGGGATCGTCGAATAGGAAATATTCGTCGAACTGACGGTAATGTTTGTAGGCATTGATTTCGATGTCTTCGCGCTTCACATTTTGGACGATGAGGCTGGGGTCTTCGACCTTGACCTTGACCTGCACCTCGAAAGATTCTTCTTCCATCGAGCCGCCGAGGGCGATGAGCTTTGAAAGCACAGACTGTTCGCGTTCAGTCAGGAAGGCGTCGATCTTGGTGGCAAGTTCACGGGCTTGGGCGATGAGTTCTTTTTCGTTGAGCGTGAGCAGTTGATGGTCACGCATCAGCCATTTTCCGTTGACCATCACATCGGTCACATCGGTGGATTTGGAAGCATAGACCAACTGGGCATACGCGTTCATCGGGTCACGTTTGAAACGTGGTGTGTTGTGCAATGGATTGGTATCCACGAGGATCATATCGGCGCGTTTGCCTACTTCCAATGAGCCGGTGATATGACCGAGGTGGAGTGCCTGCGCGCCGAGGCGTGTCGCCATCGTCAACGCGGTGGCGGCGGGGAGAACGGTTGGGTCGTTTGAGGCAGCTTTGGCGACGAAAGAGGCGAGGCGTACTTCTTCAAACATGTCGAGGTCGTTGTTCGAGGCGGGTCCATCGGTGCCGATGCCCACATTGAGTCCATCCGCGAGCATTTTTTGGAC
>JAFLCF010000222.1 GCA_017303735.1 Anaerolineae bacterium | reverse complement strand
AGGCGAGTTCGACCACGCGCTTGATCTCGTAATCATAATATTCGAGCGTATCCACAGCGCGTTCTTTGCCATCGACCATTTCGCGGGTCTTGGGCTGACCGAAGTACAAGCCGCCGGTGAGTTCGCGTACAACGATGATATCTACACCCTTGAGCTTTTCGGGCTTGAGCGGTGAGGCATCGATCAACGCCGGGTGGACTTTGACCGGGCGCAAATTGGCAAACACACCAAGACCTTTGCGCAGCGCAAGCAAGCCACGTTCGGGGCGATCTTTGGCGTTGGGGTCATCCCATTTCGGTCCGCCGACGGCACCCAGCAATACCGAGTCGGAGGCTTGGCAATCGGCAAGGGTTTCATCGGTGATGGACTTGCCGTATTTGTCGATGGAGCAGCCGCCCATTAGACGTTCTTGAAAGTTGAAAGCGTGATTGTATTTGCTGGCAACTTTTTCCAGCACCCGCACAGCTTCACCGACCACTTCTGGTCCAATGCCGTCGCCGGGGAGTAAGGTGATTTTGAAGTTCATGATTCTCCAGTTTGGTAAGTTAGTAGATTGGTAATTTTGTAAATTGGTAAGCCATAAAGTTACTTAACCAATTCCCAATGTACCAATGTACCGATTTTCATCAATGTGCAACCATCAATCCATATTCAACCGAGTCCGCCAATGCGCGCCAACTCGCTTCAATAATATTTGTCCCTGCGCCGACGGTGCTCCAACGAGAAGTGGTATTGCGCGTGTCAATCAATACGCGGGTAATGGCTTCGGTGCCGTGATCGGAGTCTAGAATGCGGACTTTGTAATCAGACAGGGTGAATTTCATGATCTGCGGATAATAGTCTTTGAGTGCCTTGCGTAAGGCAAGGTCAAGCGCATTGACCGGACCATTCCCTTCAGCAGCAGTATGCAACACCTCACCCTGCACGCGGACTTTGACCATGGCTTCGGCGAAGATACCGCGTCCTTGTCTATGTTCCACATTGACGAAGAAATCGATCAACTCAAAGGGTGGTTTGTAGCCATATTCTTGGCGTTTGAGCATGATTGCCACTGAGGCTTCAGCCGCTTCAAAAGAGAAGCCACGCGATTCGAGCTCCTTGATCTCATTGAGAACAGGGACAACTTCAGTACCTTCCACTTCCAAGCCATGTTCTTCGGCTTTGCTGAGCAAGTTTCCGCGACCAGACAAGTCCGAGACCACCACGCGCATTTTGTTGCCGATCAGTTCTGGTTCGATGTGCTGATACGAAATGGGAGAGCGCCGCATCGCAGCTACATGCACGCCGCCTTTGTGCGCGAACGCCGATTTGCCCACAAACGGTAAATGCTCATCGGGCGTAAGGTTGGCAACTTCGGCTACGAAATGCGAGAGGTCGTACAAGTTTTGGATGTGACCCTTCGGCAAACATGGATAGCCCATCTTCAACTCAAGGTTCGCCACCACCGAGCATAAATTGACATTGCCACAACGCTCCCCCACTCCGTTGATCGTGCCTTGCACTTGCACAGCCCCTTCACGGACGGCAGTCAATGCATTGATGAGGGCGGTCTCCGAGTCATTGTGAGGATGAATCCCGAACGGATGTGTGATGTTCGTTTTCATCTCGCGGATGATCTGCTCAAGCTCCCACGGCATACTTCCGCCGTTGGTGTCGCACAACACGACCATTTCCGCGCCACCACGAATGGCAGCCTTCAAGGTTTCGAGCGCATAGGATGAATCCGCTTTGTAGCCATCGAAGAAATGTTCGGCATCGTAAATAACGCGCTTGCCATTGGCTTTGAGATAGGCAACCGAGTCTTCGATGATGCGCAGGTTGTCTTCGAGTGTGGTTTGCAGCACTTCGGTGACGTGCAAATTCCACGTTTTACCGAAGATGGTGCAGACGGGCGTTTGCGAATCAAGCAAGGCTTTGATGTTGGCGTCGTCTTCAGGTCCGCCTTTGACGCGGCAGGTGGAACCAAAGGCTGCAATGAGGGCATGCTTCCATTGCATATCGCGGGCGCGTTCGAAGAACTCGACATCTTTGGGGTTCGAGCCGGGCCAGCCGCCTTCAATGAAGGCGACACCAAACTCATCTAATTTTTGCGCCACGCGGACTTTGTCATTTGCTGAAAGGTTGAAGCCTTCGGATTGGGTCCCATCGCGCAGGGTGGTGTCGTAGATCTGGATAAGGGGTAGGGTCATGTGTTGCCTTTTGGTGATTGGCAATTAGTAATTGGTAATTACCAATCACCAATTACTAATTACGCTTTTGCTTCGTATGCCGCGATCTCTTTTTCAAAGCCCATAATGTAACCGAGTTCGTCCACGCCATTGAGCAGACAGGTTTTGCTGAAGGCGTCGATGGGGAAGGTGAACGAGCCTCCGGGGAAGGTCACGGTTTGGGTGGCAAGGTCAACTGTCAGTTCGGCACGAGGCGCTTCTTCCACTAAGTCAAAGAGCATCTTGTGAGTCTCGTCATCTACAATGATCGGGATGAGTCCATTCTTCAACGAGTTGTTGCGGAAGATATCAGCGAAGGATGTGGAGATGACGGCGCGGATGCCCCAACTGGTGAGCGCCCAGGGCGCATGTTCGCGGCTCGACCCGCAGCCGAAGTTGTCTCCAGCTAATAGAATTTGTGCGCCCTGTGACTCGGGTTTGTTGATGATGAAGTCGGGCTTGGGTGACTTGTCGTCGTTGTAGCGCCAGTTGTAGAACAGCGCGTCGGCGAGCCCGTTCTTGTCGGTCACTTTGAGAAATTGCGCAGGGATGATCTGATCCGTGTCGATGTCGTTGACAGGGATGGCGAGTGCGCGGGAGGTAAGAGTAGTAAATTGTGCCATGTGGATTTCCGATTTTAGATTTTTGATTTTGGATTAGGTTTACGCCCGCCGAAGACAGCCAGTTCGTAGATGCGCATGTAGCAATCAACTTCTTCGTAGCCAACTTCACGCAGCCAGTTGCATTGATCTTCAACAGGTGCAAGAATGTTGGCGGCTTTATCTGGACGGGTTCGATATTCGTGTTCGATCTCTTGCAAGGTGCGTGTGCCTCCGTTTTTTGTTTCGATGGCATGCCGGACGGTTGTGTAATGCTTTTCGAACAAGTTCACATTGAGGTCGTTCGCCGATGAAACATGTTCGACATTCACAAACCAGCCACCGGGTTTTAGCAGGCTAAGAATTTCCTTGTACACGTCTCGCTTGCGTTGATCGGGTTGATGATGAATGGAATAGCCTGAAACAACAGCATCAAAAGGTGCATACGCCTGCATGGAAGTGACCCAGTTTGGGTTGCCATAATCCAGGTTTTCAAAAGCAAGCTGACCTTCATAATCTTTCAAAACATCACGTGCCTGTATAAGCATCGGCTCAGAGAAATCCACGAACACGCCGCGGGCGTTGGGATAACTGCCGAGAATGGATGCACCAAGAATACCGTCACCGCAGCCAAGATCGAGAAAATTCTCTATAGGCGCTGAGTTGGTCTTAAGCACAGACATCATCACACCGATCTGTTCCTGCGCCAATGGAATGGCAGCACGATAGGTCAGAAAGCGATTAACAATGTCGGGTAATTTCCAAACGGTGTCAGTGGTCATGGTGTTTATAGATTTTTATTTAAGACAACACAGTGCGCGGGTCTGTAACAACACCATGAATGGCTGTTGCTACTGCGGTGACTGGGCTGGCTAAGAAAGTACGTCCGCCTTTGCCTTGGCGACCTTCGAAGTTGCGGTTGCTGGTGGAGACGGCATATTGACCAGGTTTCAATTCATCTCCGTTCATTGCGATACACATTGAGCAGCCTGCTTCGCGCCATTCGGCACCGGCTTCTTTGAAGATCTTGTCCAAGCCTTCTTGTTCGGCTTGCTTCTTCACATCTTGCGAACCGGGCACAACCATCACACGCACACCATTCGCGACCTTCTTACCTTTAATAACAGCAGCCGCAAGGCGCAAATCGGAAATGCGCGAGTTGGTGCAGGAACCGATGAAGACCACATCTACTTTTTGACCGAGCAACGATTGACCCGGTTGCAGTCCCATGTACGCCATGGCTTTTTCGAAGGCGGCTTTTTGCGAAGGTTCGCTGAATGATTCCACGGTGGGAATGCGATCTGTGATGCCCATGCCCATGCCGGGATTGGTTCCGTAGGTGATCATCGGTTCGATCTCATCGGCATTGAGCGTGATGGATTTATCGTAGGTAGCACCTTCGTCGGTGGCGAGAGTCTTCCAGTAGGCAACGGCTTTGTCCCAGTCGGCGCCTTGGGGAGCGAACTCACGTCCTTTGAGGTATTCAAAGGTCACTTCATCGGGAGCGATCATGCCTGCACGCGCGCCACCTTCAATGGACATGTTGCAGATGGTCATGCGCTGTTCCATGGTGAGGGAACGGATTGCAGAGCCGGTGTATTCAAAGACATGCCCCGTTCCCCCACCGGTGCCGATCTTGGCGATCAGTGCGAGGATGATGTCTTTGGAAGAAACACCGGGCTTGAGGGTACCTTCCACGCGGACTTCGTAGGTCTTGGGTTTCTTCTGCAAGAGACATTGGGTGGCGAGGACATGTTCGACTTCGCTGGTGCCGATGCCAAAAGCGAGCGCGCCGAATGCACCATGTGTGGCAGTATGACTGTCACCACAGACGATTGTCATGCCGGGCTGGGTGCGCCCGAGTTCCGGTCCGATCACGTGGACGATGCCGCGGTGTGGACTGGTCATGCCGTGCAGGGTGATGCCAAATTCAGCCGCGTTGGTTTCCATCTGCTTGATCTGCGCCGCAGCCATTGCGTCGGCAATCGGCACATCAATGGGCGTGGTGGGGATGGAGTGATCCATCGTGGCGAGGGTCTTATCGGGGCGGCGGACTTTCAGTCCGCGCTGGCGGAGTCCGGTAAAGGCTTGGGGAGAGGTCACTTCGTGGACCAGGTGCAGGTCGATGTAAAGAACCGCGGGGGCTCCCTCCTGTTCGGTCACCACATGTGAGTCCCAGATTTTTTGAAAGAGTGTTTTAGCCATAAAGTTTCCTGTTAGAAAGATAATCGGTTCTCGAATATCGAGTATCGTTTTTATCCGAGCATCACACCAAAATCATTCTTTACTTTTTCGGTGCCTTCGGTTTGAGCAATAATAAGTTTATTCAACGCATTAATATATGCCTTGGCACTGGCGACGATGATGTCAGAGTCTGCGCCATGCCCGCCGTACACGCGGATGTACTGAATTTCGCTTTGCGCATCCATGGTGGTGGAGCCTTTTTCACTTTGAATGCGGACGGTCACTTCGCCAAGCGCGTCGATGCCTTCGGTGATGGCGTGGATGTTAAACTCCAGCAAAGTACAAGGCACGTTGACGATCTGATCGATGGCTTTGTACGTCGCATCGACGGGACCAGTGCCGATCGTGGCAACAGTGTGGATCACACCATCGGGTCCACGCAAACGGACAGTGGCGGTGGGCATGCCCATAGTTCCACTGGTCACCTGCAAGCCATTCAACAGATACACATCACGCGGCTTGTAGAATTCATCAGCGACCAAGGCTTCAAGATCAAGGTCGGTGATGACCTTCTTACGGTCGGCAAGATCTTTGAAGCGGGCAAACGCTTTATCGAGTTCAACATCATCGAGGGAGTGTCCCATTTCGGCAAGACGATTGCGCAGCGCGGCACGGCCAGAATGTTTACCCAACACAAGATTGGTCTGATTCACGCCTACATCTTCAGGGCGCATGATCTCATATGTGCTTTGATGTTTGAGCATGCCGTCCTGATGAATGCCTGCTTCATGTGCGAACGCATTCGAACCGACGATGGCTTTATTGGGCTGCACCACGATGCCAGTGTAATTGCTAACCAGCTTGGAAATGCGCGAGAGTTGCTGAGTCTCAATTCCAGTTTCCAAGCCGAAGACGGGATGACGCGTCTTCAATGCCATCACAACTTCTTCAAGCGAGGTGTTGCCCGCGCGTTCGCCGATTCCATTTACGGTCACTTCAGCTTGGCGTGCACCAGCGCGAATTCCAGCTAATGTATTCGCCGTCGCGAGTCCCAAGTCATCATGGCAATGCACGGAAACAGTAATACCTTCATGCATGCCCGGCGTGTTCTTGATGATGCCATCGATGAGTTTATAAAATTCATCCGGCGTGGTGTACCCGACCGTATCAGGAATATTCAACGTGGTCGCACCAGCCTTGATGGCTTCACCCAAAACCACATACAAAAATTCAGGCTCCGAGCGTCCCGCGTCTTCAGGTGAAAATTCCACATCCGCACACAGTGACTTCGCATACGTCACCATCTCACTCACACGCTGCACCACATCTTCCGGGTCCATCTTCAACTTGTGCTTCATATGAATGGGCGACGTGGCAAGGAAGGTATGGATGCGCGGTTTTTTCGCGCCTTGCACTGCCTCCCAAGCCTTATCGATATCCGCTTTGTTGGCGCGTGCCAAACCTGCGATGACAGGAACGCGCGCCTCGGGACTCCCTTCGGGCGGGTTGCCCACTTCGAGCGCGATTCGTCTGACGGCTTCCAAATCATCCGGCGACGCTGCGGGGAAGCCAGCTTCGATGATGTCCACGCCGAGGCGGGCGAGGTTGTGCGCCACTTCCAACTTTTCAGCAGAAGTCATCGTCGCGCCGGGAGATTGTTCGCCGTCTCTCAGAGTTGTATCAAAAATTTTGACGT
>JAFLCF010000221.1 GCA_017303735.1 Anaerolineae bacterium | reverse complement strand
TTTCGTGATCCACTTTCAGCACATCCGAAGCAATGCGCCTAAACCGTCTGACCGCGTCGGCGAGCATCCGTGTATAAAGATGGAAGCCAACCGATTGAATGAAGCCATGCTGACGGGTGCCGAGCAACTCCCCAGCGCCGCGAATCTCCAGATCGCGCATGGCAATGGAATAGCCTGCGCCAAGTTGGGTATTCTCAGCAATAACCTCCAGCCTCTGCTGCCCTTCCTGCGTCGGCGACATTTTGTTGTGACGGAAGAAGTATGCATACGCCCGCATGGCACCACGCCCGACACGTCCGCGCAATTGATAGAGCTGAGCCAGCCCGAAGGTATCGGCGCGGTCAACGATCAGCGTGTTCGCATTCGGAATATCCAACCCCGATTCGATAATGGTCGTGGAAAGCAATATGTCTATTTCAGCATTGGTAAAGCGACGCATGACCGCCGAGAGTTGAGTCTCGTGCATCTGTCCGTGACCAATATCCACCCGCGCCTCGGGCACGAGTTTTTCGAGATGCGCCTTCATGGCATCGATCGTTTGCACGCGGTTGTGCACGAAGAAGATTTGCCCACCGCGCTCTAACTCACGCAAAATCGCCTGGCGCACAAGGCGCGGCGAGTACGGTCCCACATGGGTGATGATCGGCAGGCGTTCTTCGGGCGGCGTATTGAGATTCGAAATGTCACGGACGCCGGTCAGCGCCATGTAAAGCGTGCGCGGAATTGGCGTAGCCGTCAGAGTCAACACATCCACTTCGGTACGCAGTTTCTTGAGATGCTCCTTATGCGTCACACCGAAGCGCTGTTCTTCGTCAATCACCACCAAGCCTAAATCTTTGAAGACAACATCCGACGAGATTAAGCGATGCGTGCCGATGATAATATCCACTTCACCGATGGAGAGCTGATGCAGAATCTCCGTCTGCTCGCGCGGGGTGCGGAAGCGCGAAAGCATCTCCACTTTTACCGGGAAAGCCGCAAGACGCTGAGAAAAAGTTTCAAAATGTTGCTGCGCCAACACCGTCGTCGGCACGAGCACAGCCACTTGCCTGCCACTCATCACTGCTTTGAAGGCAGCGCGTAATGCAACTTCGGTCTTGCCATAGCCTACATCCCCACACAAGAGACGATCCATCGGACGGGCGCGTTCCATATCGCGTTTGATATCTACGATGGCACGTTTCTGGTCTTCGGTTTCCACGTACGGAAAGCTATCTTCCAATTCCTTTTGCCATTGAGTATCGGGGGCAAAGGCATACCCTTCCACCACCTGACGACGCGCATACAGATCGAGCAAATCTTCGGCAACCTTTTGCACCGCTTCTTTGACTCGTGCTTTCGTCTCAGCCCATGCCTGCCCACCGAGATTATCCAACGACGGTTTGCCGCCGTCCGCGCCGACATAACGCGTCAGCCGGTCCGCTTGATGGACGGGAACATAGAGGATGTCGCCGCGTTCATATTCAACTGTCAGAAATTCACGTTCGTGCCCATCCAACTGCCGCTGGATCAACCCGCCAAATCGCCCAATGCCATGATCCACATGCACCACATAATCGCCTACCTGCAAGTCAGCATACAAGGCTTCGGGCGTGTCCGCTGTCTGACGTTGACGTGTGCGCGGCTGCGGGCGTTCCCAGCCAAAGACTTCGGAGTCAGTGATTAAGTGAAGAGTGAAACGCGAATCCGTTTTGAGAGTAAAACCTTCTGAGAGTGAGGCTTCAAAAAATTCGAGATTTGTGTGTTCAGAGTCAGGGTAATGCTCAAACCACAATTCACGCAAACGCTGCGCCTGCCGCGAAATGATAAAGACCTGTTCGCCGTTATCTACGAGCGGTGCAAGATAATCAATGAACGGCTTGAGCCTGCCACCAAAACGTTCATCATGGCTGAAATGCGCCGCCAACTGAATTCCATCTTCGGCTTCCGTAGAATGCCCCAATTCCAAATAAGCAAACTCTGTCAGGTCGTCGCTCAATTCAGACCATGGCACATATGGCACAGGGAAACTTTCTGCAAGTGTGCCTTCCTTGATACTCTCTTGCCGAAACTTAACCGCCTGTTCCTCCACCTCATTTGCCATCACATCGATCAAGCTGATATCGTCTGCCAATACCAGCGTTTTTTGTGGAAGATAATCCAACAACGAAGCCGGTTGTTGATGCAGTAATGGGATATGAAATTCAGAAAGTTGGCTATCGGTTTCCGTAGTGTCTGCCAAATATTCACGCGCAGGCGTCACAAGGATGGTATCAAGTTTTTCAAGCGTGCGCTGTGTGGCGGGGTCAAAACTGCGAATGGTCTCGATCTCGTCACCAAAAAAATCAAGGCGCACGGGATTAAGTTCCGTGGGCGCCCACACATCGAGGATACCGCCACGCCCGGAAAATTGACCCGGCTCGAGGACAGTGTTGACGCGTTGATATCCGATCCGCGCCCACTCACGCATCAGACCATCGGGTTGGTTGTTCTGGTTTACTGACAGTTTTTTACACGCTTTGAGAAAATCCCGCCGCGGCAAAGTACGCGTCATCAACGACCGAACTGAGGCGACAATGATCGGCGGAAATTCAGGCTTTTTGGCAAACGGCAAATGGTAATTGGAAAGTGCCGTCAGTGTTTGAAGTCGTTCGCGGCGGGTGGTGACACCCCAAGCAGCTTCTTCATAGAAAAGCGGATTCGGCTCCGCAAAAAGATAGCGCGGCGACTTAACCCAAAAGCCAAGTTCGTCGTACATCGACAAGGCATGGTCAGCGCGGTCGGTAATGAGCAAGATCGGTTGCTTCACATCGGCATGCAGGGCAGCGAGAATCGGCAAACGCACAGCCCGCGGCAAGCCCAACCCAGCCATAGGTTTGCGGGCAGTCAGTTCGCTCAGCAGATGCTGATAGGAAGGAAGTTCTTTGAGTTGGTCGAGTAGTTGTTGCATAGTGGAGTGAATAGAGAATAGTGAATAGGTGCATTTACCCATTCACTGTTCTCGATGACCTATTCCCTAATATCACCGTTGTACTTATTCATCGCCGCATTCAAGCCTTTCATCACAAATTCAAGGGCAGCATCGCTGGCGCGTGAGAGAAGCTCAGGCATAAGTTTGAGTTCATCTTTCGAAAAATCCTGCAAGACGTAATCTTTCGCGTCCATACGACCAGGCGGGCGACCAATGCCGAGACGCAAGCGTGGAAAGTCTTTGGTGCCGAGCATTTCGATCGTATTCGCCATGCCGCGCTGACCACCCGGTCCACCCGTAGGACGGATGCGGATCGTTCCAAAAGGAATGTCTAAATCATCATGGGCGATCAACAGGTTTTCAAGCGGGATCTTGTAGAAGTGTAAAAGTCCCTGCACCGATTGACCGGAGAGGTTCATATATGTCTGCGGCTTGGCGAGGATGAGTTTACGTTCTTCGTACAACCCCGAAGTGATGATGGCTTTGGATTGCACTTTCATGCCGCGCGCGCCGATCTTTTCGGCAAGATGGTCAATGAGCATAAAGCCGATATTATGGCGCGTGTCTTTATATTCACGTCCCGGGTTGCCGAGACCAATGAGGAGGTAAGGGTCTGTCATGTGTTGAGTTCCAGGTATCAAGTTCCAGGTGTCAGGTATTTCTTCGCAGGCGTAGGATCAATGAGAAAAATGCGAACAGGATAAGGATAGCAAGGGCGCTTTGCCAGAAGATGGTTAGGATGGAAGATGTGGTCAGCGAAGCAGGGTTGGCTGGCAATGGCGTGGAAGTAGGGTAAGTGATAACAGGTAGTGAGGTCGCTTGGGCAGAAACTCCGGGCGTTTCGTTGAGAGGTTGAAAATTGAAGACGGCTTCGGTGGATGTGGGCGTTGAGGTGGGCAGAGGTTCGTCATTTCGGACTTTCACGTTGGAGATGACTGCATCCTGAAAAGAGTCATCCTGCAAAAAGACACGCAAGCGTAGGGCATAATCGCCATCGGTGACGGCGGTGGTGTCCCAGGCGGCGAGCACGGGATTCGTGATCGGCTGGGGAAAGGTTTGGATGACGAACCAGCTCGCGGCGGGGTCTGAGGCGGATGTATTAAAGGTAAAAGCCAGCTCCGCTGAAGCAAAATTCGGGGTGTCCATCGTGCCTTGAATTTCGATCAATCCACGCAGGGTTGCATCGGCTTGCGGCGATGTGATGGAGACGGTCGTCTCCTGAAAAAACAGGGCAAGAATCAAAAATAACCTGAGCATGACAATCGGTAAGTTTAACATGAAGGAGGGGCGGGGTCAAATTTTGTCCATTTTTTTGTAACGATGGGATTGAAAATGAATTGAAAAGTGAGGGCAATTCTCGAATAAGCCTTTTTCTGGTACACTCTAGCGGTCTAAAATATTTTCAGGAGATTCTTTTATGGCACCATCCCGCGCTGAACAACTGGTGGAACGACTTCGCAACATGCAAGCCGCCGCCCCCGATATTGAAGCCTCTGCCATTGTATCGGTGGACGGGTTGATCATGGCATCTGCCCTGCAACAGGGCGTGGAAGAAGACCGTGTATCCGCGATGTCTGCCGCCATGTTGAGTCTCGGCGAACGCATCTCTGGAGAGTTGGGACGCGGCGGTCTGGAGCAGGTCTACATCAAAGGCGATAAGGGATCGATCATTCTGACCGCCATCGGAGAAGAGGCGGTGCTCACCGCCATGTCGCGTCAGGAAGGCAAACTCGGTATGATCTTCCTTGAGATGAGACGCGCTGCTGAAGACCTGGTGAAGCTTTTTGCATGAACCGGAAACATACTTTTCACTTAATATAAGCACCCCCGAATGGGGAGGGCAAAACGCCCTCCCCATTCTTTTTGTATATTTGCCCCTCACCCCCTGCCCCTCTCACAAGAGGGAGAGGGGAGTTAATCAGGAGATGATATATGACAACAAAATATTTATTTTTTACAGGCGGTGTGGTTTCGTCGGTAGGCAAAGGCGTAACCGCAGCTGCAACAGGCTTGCTGTTGAAAGAGCGTGGCTTCAAGGTGGCAGTTCAGAAGTTGGACCCGTACATCAACGTGGATCCGGGCACGATGTCTCCATATCAACATGGGGAAGTGTACGTCCTGGATGACGGCGCAGAAACGGACCTCGACCTGGGTCACTACGAACGATTCATTGATATCCGCCTCAGCCGGGTCAGCAATTTCACCACCGGGCAGGTGTATGCAGAGACCATCGCCAAGGAGCGTCGCGGCGATTATCTTGGTGGGACGATCCAGGTCATTCCTCATATTACCAATGAGATCAAGCGTCGCATTGGGCTGGCGGCGAAGGAAACCGGGGCTGAGATCATGATCCTTGAGGTGGGTGGCACGGTGGGCGATATTGAGTCGCAGCCGTTCCTCGAAGCGTTGCGTCAGCTTCGCAACGAGGTTGGGCGTGAGAACTGTCTGTTCGTGCATGTCACCTGGCTGCCGACCATTGGAGCCACGGGCGAGATCAAGACCAAACCCACTCAGCATTCGGTGGCTGCTTTACGCTCGATTGGTATTTCGCCCAATATCATCATTGCCCGTGCCGACGCAGACATTGATCAGGGCTTATGCGACAAGATCGCCCTGTTCTGCGATGTGGAAAAAGATTCTGTCATCCCAATGAAAACTGCCAGTGTTTTGTATGAAGTTCCGCTTATGCTTGAGGAACTCGGCGTCGGCGAGTTGATGCTCAACAAGCTCGGCTTGAAAGCCAGCAAAAAACCGGATATGCGCCCATGGGAAAAGTTGGTTGGCGAAGTGAAAAAAGAAAAGCCGACAGTCAACGTAGCCTTGGTCGGAAAGTATGTTGAGTTGCAAGATGCATACATGTCTGTGCGTGAAGCGTTAAAACACGCTGCGCTCGCCAACGGAGTGGAAGTATCGATCAGCTGGGTGCATTCAGCTGACCTTGAAAAAGATAAAGGCTGGGAAGTTGTCAAAGAAGCAGATGCCATCCTCGTACCGGGTGGGTTCGGCTCACGCGGTGTGGAGGGAAAGATTTTGTCTGCCCGGTTCGCTCGCGAACATAAAGTCCCATACCTTGGCTTGTGCCTCGGCATGCAAACCATGTGCATCGAATTTGCCCGCAACGTGCTCGATCATGAAGATGCCAATTCCTCCGAATTTGACCGTGGCACCGAACACCCCGTCATCGACTTGATGGTTGACCAGCGGTCGATCACGGACATGGGCGGGACCATGCGCCTCGGACTCTACCCGTGCCTGCTCCAACCAGGGACGAAGGCTGCCAACGCTTATGCCGTTTCCAGTGTGGACGAACGTCATCGTCATCGCTTCGAATTCAACAATAAATTTCGAGAAGAATTTGAAAAGCACGGCATGATCTTTTCCGGGCTTTCTCCCGATGGTCTTTTGGTTGAAATTGTGGAACTAAAGGAACATCCGTATATGGTGGCGAGTCAATTCCACCCTGAGTTCTTATCGCGTCCGATGAATCCGCATCCATTATTCGTTGGGTTATTGAAGGCTGCCAAGGAAAAGGCACAAAAATCATAAGTGATTAGCCCTCTGGTTGGAAGGAATTTCAACCAGAGGGCTAATTGCATAATTTCTTCAAACTTAAACTAAATTTACGTCAAACTTTTATTTTCAGGTGTCCCGCCCGCAATTTCAAGGAAATAATCAGGTTGGAATACGTCCGTTCTTTTTGTTGGTCGCTCCCGAAATAATCGACATACTGATATTTTTGGAGCATTTGCGGGACGCTGCATTCGTCGA
>JAFLCF010000220.1 GCA_017303735.1 Anaerolineae bacterium | reverse complement strand
CGCTATATCACATCGGCTCGATGACTCAGGGCGAAGTGAGCAGCAAGGTGTTGAAGAGCACGAGCAACCTGACAACTGTCATCGACAACCTTGAACGCGACGGATACGTCCGCCGCGAGAGGGATGCAGAAGACCGCAGAGTGATCCATGTTCATTTGACAGAAGCAGGCACGAGCAAGATCGAGGCGGTGCTTCCCAATCATGTTGGGGCGCTGGTGGAGATCTTCAGTGTGTTGAGTGCATCTGAACAAGAAACGCTTGGTGAGTTATGCAAGAAGCTAGGCAAAGGCAGGGAGACCGCATGAGCGTGAAGGGAGCGCAGGCGCGCATTACACAGGTGGTGACGAGTTGGGAAGGAGTGACCGTTGCCCCGCATCGCTTCGGCGGCGTGGAATATGTGATCGGCAAACGTGAAGTCGGGCACATTCACGGCGACCACATGGTGGATATTCCCTTCCCGAAGAAAGTGCGCGATGTTCTGGTGGTAGCCGGGCGCGCGCAACCGCATCACCTTCTGCCTGAAACCGGTTGGATCAGTTTCTACTTGCGGCAACAGGACGATGTGGAAAAGGCAATCGTATTATTTCGTGAAAGTTACGAGATCGCACAAAAACAAAAATCAAAAAAATTAGAGGTATAAAATTATTGCAGTTACCTCAAAGGTGACTGTCACTTACTATTGAGGCATAACCATGTTCACTGAAAAAGAGATCGCTTACATCAACTCACAACATTTGGCACGGCTGGCAACGGTTTCCAAATCTGGTCAGACGGATGTTGCCCCGGTTGGCTTTCGCTTCGATGGCAAGACTTTCTTTATTACCGGTTTCGATATCACCAAGACCTTCAAATACAAAAATGTCAAAGCTGGCAACGCCCTTGTTTCATTGGTGATCGACGACCTGGCATCGGTCCAGCCTTGGGTGGCGAGAGGAGTCAAGGTTCATGGAACAGCCGAAATCGTGGAAGGAGGCGGGCGGGCATCGCTAGTCATTCATCCCAAACGGTTATGGAGTTGGGGCGTGGACGATGTCGCCTTCAAAGATGGCAAGCCCGTTAGCCGCAAGGCAAAGCTTGAAACAGAATAATGGATAAGATCAAAACAGGTCTGAGCAACTCTGACCTGTTTTGTCTTTAATTGGGAAACTCGTGATTGCCACAAGATTATATATAATGTACAATCCGCGCCAATCAAGGAATCATTCCCCCATGCTAAATCTCAATCTCAAAACCACCCCCTTCCACGAACGGACGTCCGCGTTGTGCCAGCCGCAAAATTGGCGCAAGTGGGCGGGCTATTTTGTCGTCGGCTCGTATGAGCATGTGCTCGACCGTGAGTATTGGGCGATCCGCAACTCGGCGGCGCTCATTGACGTCTCGCCGTTGATCAAATATGTCATCAAAGGCAAAGATGCGGCTGCGCTGTTGCACCGCGTCACCACCCGCGATGTCCACAAAATGAAAGTGGGACAGGTCGCCTACACCGGCTGGTGCGACGAAGAAGGCAAGATGATCGACGATGGCACCATCTCGCGCCTCGAAGAGCAGACCTTCCGCCTGACTGCCGCGGAACCGAATCTGCGCTGGCTGATGATGAATGCGGTCGGCATGGACGTCTCCATCACCGAAGTAACCGATGACGTGGCGGCGCTCAGTTTTCAGGGACCGAATACCCGCAAGGTGTTGAACAAAGTGGCTGAGAAACAAGTTGATGAGTTGAAGTACTTCCGTTTGATGACCAACAAAATCAACGGGGTTGAGGTCACGATTTCAAGAACAGGCTACACCGGTGACCTTGGTTATGAGATTTGGATGGATGAAAAGAACGCGCTCAAGGTATGGGACGCGCTCATGGAAGCTGGTTCTGATTACGGCATCACCCCCGTCGGCATCCTCGCCATGGACATGGCACGCGTGGAAGCGGGTCTCTTCATGCTCGATGTGGATTACACATCTGCCAGCCACGCGTGGATCGAATCACAGAAATCCTCTCCTTTCGAATTGGGACTCGATTGGACAGTCGCTCTCGATAAGCCCGGTTATTTCGTCGGTCGCCGCGCGCTAGAACGTGAAAAGAAAAATGGTTCTGAATGGAAGATGGTCGGCTTGGCAGTTGATTGGGTCGGCATGGAAAAATTATTTGGCAAAGTTGGCTTGCCGCCGCAAATCCCCGGCTCGGCTATTCGTGGAAGTTTGCCTGTGATGGTGGGTGGTGTGCAAGTTGGTTACGCCTCTACTTCTACATGGTCGCCATTGCTCAAGACCTATATCGCCCTCGCCCACTTGCAAAAACCGTATTACGAAATTGGCACCAATGTCACCATGGAAATCACGGTGGAACATCATCGCCGCCAAGCACCCGCGAAAGTGGTCAAGTTGCCGTTCTACGAACCGGAGTGGAAGAAAAAATAGGACGATAGACCATAGACGACGGACGATGGTTTTCCACGGTCAATCGTCTATCGTCCATCGTCAATATAGGACTTATCTATGACATCATCCAACACATACGACGCAATCATCATCGGCGGTGGACATAACGGTCTGGTCGCCGCATCTTATTTAGCCCTCGCTGGCAAAAAAGTGGTCGTGCTCGAACGCCGACCCATCGTCGGCGGCGCGGCAGTGACCGAGGAAATCTTCCCCGGCTACAAGTTCACCGAATTTTCTTACGTGGTGAGTTTGCTGCGCCCGGAGATCATCCGCGATCTGGAACTGCCCAAGCACGGGCTCAAAATCCTGCCGCTACCTTCAACGTTCACCCCCATGGAAAACGGGGATTACCTCGCCGCATGGGATGACCACGACCTGACTCGCCGCGAGTTGTATCGTCACTCGCCCAAAGACGCCGAAGCCTACGACGAGTACGCCCGCGTAATGGCGCGTGCGGCGAAAGCCATCAAGCCGATCATCAACTTGATTCCGCCTGACCCTTCCTCAATGAGCATCCGCGACCTGATGGGACTTCTCAAAGTCGGTCAATATGCGGCAGGGCTTTCTGAAAAAGAACTCTACATGGTTGCCAAACTCGCCACCCAATCCTCCGCGGACTTGCTCGAAGAATGGTTCGAGACCGATGCGCTCAAAGGCACCAAAGCCGCCAGCGGAATCATCGGCACCTATCTCGGACCGCGCTCTCCCGGCACGGCATACGTTTTGCTTCATCACTACATGGGCGAAATTGACGGCGCCTTCCGCGCCTGGGGTTTTGCCAAGAACGGCTCTGGCGGTGTCAGTGGCTCGATCTATAACGCGTCGCAAGCGCTTGGGGTGGAGGTCAGAGTCAACGCGAGCGTGCAGCAGGTCAAGGTCAAGGGTGGACGCGCCGTAGGCGTCATCCTCGAAAATGGCGATGAACTCGATTCCAAAGTCGTGATGTCCGCTGCCGACCCGAAGCGTACCTTCCTGCAATTTGTCGAGCAGAAACATCTGCCCGATGATTTTGTCACCTCGATTCAAAACTTCCGCACGCGCGGCTCGTCGGGCAAGGTCAACATTGCGTTGAGCAAATTGCCGAACTTCACTGCGCTGCCATACACGGGCAACGGCGCGAACTCGGTTCTGCATCGCGGCGCGGTTTCGATCAGCCCGAGCATTGATTACATCGAACGCGCCTACGACGACGCGAAGTACGGGCAGATCTCGAAGCGCCCGTATCTCGACATGATCTTCCCCTCGATGATCGACCCCGACATGGCGCCTCCCGGACATCACGTGATGTCTTGCTTCGTGCAATACGCGCCCTACGATCTCGAAGGCGGCTGGACAGACCAACGCCGTGACGAACTCGGCGAAGCGGTCATCGCCACCATCGAACAATACGCGCCGAACATCCGCGAGTGCATCGTGGGCATGCAGGTTATCTCACCGAAAGACATCGAACGCATCGCGGGCATCACCGGCGGCAACATCTTCCACGGCGAACTGCTGCTGCACCAGATCTTCTTCCTGCGTCCCACCCCGCAATGGGCAGACTTCCGCACGCCGCTCAAAGGCTACTACTTCGGCGCGAGCGGCGCACACCCCGGCGGCGGTGTGATGGGCGCGCCAGGCATGTTGGCGGCAAAAGAAATGTTGAAGGATGGATTTTAGAAAGTGGAAAGTGGAGAGTAGAAAGTAGTGAGTGGAAAGTAGATGGTGGTCGAGTAGCCCTGAGCGTTTTTTGCGAAGGGCGTATCGAGACCACGCTGGATGAAGACCCCGCTTCTTCCTTAACCGGAAGTTGATTCTGTGAAACTAAGTTTATTCTACGCTTTGAATTTGTGAATAATTGAAAACATGAACAAAGAAGAACTGAAAACAAAACTAGATGAAATAGGTCTCGCGCACGTCAGTGAAAAAATAGCTTCATTGGCGAAGATGTCGATTCGTTTTTCCACTTCAAAATCGACTGAAGAGGAAATCCCTGTTGGCGCTTCCAAAGTTGGTGGGTACCCAGATTTGCCAAATGGTCATCTTTATCCAACTTGGAAAAATGAGCCTCTCTCTTTTCTCGCCCAGATCAATCTTGCTGATATTTCAGAGTTTGATGCAGCATCTGCTCTGCCCTCATCAGGTGTTCTTTCGTTTTTTTACAGTGCTATACAAGAAACTTGGGGTTTTGATCCAAAAGACAAAGGAAGTTGGCAAGTTTATTATTTTGTAAACCCAAAAGACCTTTTAAGGGTAGAAACACCAAATGACCTTTCCGATGAAGGGCTTTATTCGCCTTGTTTATTATCTTTCTTTGAAGAATTGACAATACCACCTTGGGAGTCTATCTTGATAGAAGAATTAGGCTTGAATAGAGAAGAAATGGATAGTTACATTATTTTGGTAGAAGGCATAACATCTGATGGCGGTGGCTTAGTAAATCGCATACTAGGTTATCCAGAACAAATTCAAAATGACATGCAAATAGAGTGTCAAATGGTTTCAAACGGGATTTATTATGGCGATGCAAAAGCACATACGCACCCTCGTTACAAAGAATTAATGTCCGGATCTACTGATTGGGAACTCTTACTTCAACTAGACTCTGAAGAAGATAATGCCAAAATGATGTGGGGGGATGTCGGACGAGTATATTTCTGGATACACCGAGAAGCGCTAGAGAAACGTGAATTTGGCAAGGTTTGGTTTCAATTACAATGTTCTTAAGGATTTTTAAATGACATCTTCTAATTACGACACCATCATCATCGGCGCAGGGCATAACGGACTAGTTGCCGCTGCATATCTTGCCAAACAAGGCAAAAAGGTTTTGGTTCTCGAACGCCGCGCCATCGTCGGCGGTTCGGTTGTGACCGAATCCTTTGGCGACGGTTTCACCGTCGATTCGGTTTTCACAGGCGGCAGCCTCCGCCCTGATATTGTGAAAGACTTGAAACTGCCACTTCCCGAAGTCAAAGAGAAGACAGCTTTTATCTCTTTGCAACCCGATGGAAATCACCTCACACTCGATGCCGAGTCCATCAAACGCATCTCCGAAAAAGATGCGGCACGCTTCCCTGAATTTGTGCGCTTCATGGATAAATGCGCGAGCATCCTCGATACGGCGTATGCCACCATCATGCCGCGCCTGCCGATGAACTTCGGCATCCGTGAAGGCTACGGCTTGCTCGAACTTGGTCTCGAACTGAAACTCGCTGGGCGAAAGGACATGCTCAACTTCATCCGCGCCCTGCCGATGACCGCGCAGGAACTCGTGGAAGAATACTTCGAGTCTGAAATTGTCAAAGCCGCGATTTGTGCTGTTGCCATTCACGGCTCCACCCTCGGACCGATGGGCGCGGGCACTGGCTATACCCTCATCCACAACTGGATGAATCGCGGCGGCTTGGCGAATGTCAACGTTGGCAAAGCTGGAGAAATTACTCAAGCACTTGCGAATGCGGTAAAAGCCTTTGGCGGTGAAATTAGAACTGAGTCAGAAGTAAAAAGTATCAAAGTCGAAAGCCAAATTGCGAAGGGCGTTATCCTCGCGAACGGCGAAGAGATTCTTGCAAATCAAATCCTCTCCTCCGCAGACCCGAAGCACACCCTACTCAAACTCGTCGGCGCACAGGATTTGCCACCTGAATTCGTCTGGCATACCCAATCCATCAAAATGCGCGGATCGGTCGCAAAAGTCCACTTGCAGACGAATGGCAATCACGGCATCCCCGAAGGAACTCTGGTTGTTGCTCCTTCCATCAAGTATTTAGAAAAAGCCTACGACGCGACCAAATACGGCGAGATTTCCGAGAAGCCCTATCTTGAAGTTACGACTTCTGGAAATACAGTTTCAATCCATTTCCAGTTTGCACCGTACTCTTTGAGAAATAGTGAGTGGAAAGTGGAAAGTGCGAAGGTTGCTGAACTCGCGATCAAGACATTGGAAGATTACTTCCCTGCACTTCACGCATCACGCATCACGCATCACATTATCACACCTCAAGATTTAGAAACCACCTACGGTCTCACCGAAGGCGACCTCAACCACGGTCAACTCATGCTCGATCAATTCCTCTTCATGCGACCGATACCGGGCTGGTCGAACCACAAAACGCCCACCGACAACCTCTATTTCTGCGGAAGCGGAGTCCACGGCGGAGGGGGAGTCAGCGGCGCGGCGGGACGGAATGCAGCAAAGTCATTGAAGTAATAAAAAGCAGGTCACGTAGCGTGACCTGCTTTTTATTAAAAATTTCAAGCTCGGACAAATCGTACCGACCTTGCCTCTTGGTCGAATTCTGCAACCACCCAACCATTGTTCAGC
>JAFLCF010000022.1 GCA_017303735.1 Anaerolineae bacterium | reverse complement strand
TGAAAAAAGTACATCCCTTTCTGTTCTATCTTTTGTATTTTGGGGCAAATGCCTGTTTCTTCCCCTATGTTGTGTTGTATTATCAAAGCCTGGGTTTCACCGGCACACAGATCGGGCTGCTTTCGGCAATCTCACCGTTGATCTCGCTGGTCGGCGCACCGTTTTGGACGGGTCTTGCGGACGTGTCGCGTCGTCATCGCCTGGTGATGAGCATCACCCTGCTCGTTTCCATCGGCTTGGTGATGACCTACCCCCTGCTTAAAACGATCAGCGCCGTGTTCGTGATCGTCTCGCTCTATTCATTCATGATCGCACCTGTCAACTCCTTTGCGGACTCTGCCACCATGACCATGCTCGGCGACCAGCAAAACATGTATGGTCGCATCCGTGCGGGCGGAACCATCGGCTGGGGTTTCATTGCTCCCATTGCGGGCATTGTCATTGAGCGTTTCGGCTTGAATTGGGCATTTTGGTCGTATGCGGCGATCATGTTCATTGGCTTTTTGATCAGCCAGCAATTCAAATACAACCATGTGCAACAAACGGTCTCCCTTAAAAGCGGACTGCGCGAACTCTTCTCGAATCGGCGCATGGTGCTCTTTTTGGTCACTGCCTTTGTTTCAGGCATGGGATTAATGGCGATCAATGTATATTTGGGTCCCTACATGGCAGAGTTGGGCATTGGCGGCTCTTTGCTTGGGGTCGCACTTGCCATCGCCACCATTTCTGAGTTGCCAGTTCTTTTCTTTGGGAACCGTCTGTTGAACAAGCTTAAGCCGCATGGGTTGTTGATCCTTTCCATGTGTGCAGTCACCGTCCGCTTATTCTTTTATGCCCTCTTCCAAACCACAGCGGGCATCCTTTGGTTTCAATTGATCAACGGCTTTACGTTTGCAGCGCTTTGGGTGGCGGGTGTTTCTTATATTAATGAGAATGCACCTCCCGGACTCAGCGCCACCACACAAGCTGTCTTTGGCGCGGCGGTCTTTGGCTTCGGCTCTGCGGGCGGAGGATTCATTGGCGGTATTCTGCTCGAACAAGTGGGCGGCGCAGCCATGTTCGCTTTCTTCGGCTTTACCTCACTCTTGATGTTGATCGTGTATGTTTTGCTGGAGAGACGTTTACCCAGGCTGGTAGCCTTCCAAGGTTCTGGGGGATGAAAAGCAGGGACAAGTAACAAGAAAGAGTCGTGCAGAGGGTTGCCCGGCTCTTTTTGTTTGCTATAATAAATTTGGTGAGGGACGTTGCACCTGACTAGTGAAGAAACCCAAATACCCGACGATTGCCGAGAAGTTCAATACGTATCAGTTCGCGGAGTATAAAGAGTCCGTGATTGAACTATTGCAGAAAGTTTGTACAGTGTCCGTTGAAACAATGAAGATTGTCAAAGAGATGCCGAAATAGCCCTGTCATGACTCAAAGAGAGGAAACACCAACCAACTCCAATGAACAACTCCGCGAGGAGGTTGAGCGTCTCCGTCAGCGTTTGTCGGAATTGGAGTCCAGGTTAGACGAAAGCCAAAGTACCATATCCAGCCTGCAGAAGAGCGAACAGCTTTACCGTCTCATTCTGGAAAACATTCCCCCCGTTACCTACGTTAACGGTGTAGGCAACGAGCCGTTAAATTTATTGATCTATTCCAGCCCACAGATAGAAAAGATCGTGGGTCATACCAGCGAAGAATTTCTCAAAGACCCCCTTTTGTGGGTAAAAATAATCCACCCGGAAGACCAGAATCGCGTGATGGCGGAGAGTGAACACGCCGACCTGATGGGACGTCCGTTAGATACCGAGTACCGTATCCTTTCCAACAACAATGTCATTTCCTGGTTTCATGACGAATCGGTGTTGGTCAAAGATGAGCACAACCAGCCTCTCTATCGGGTGGGAATCTTGACCAATGTGACCGAACGAAAAAATGCCGAACTTGCCCTGAAAAAATTGGAGGATATATACCGCCAAGCCATCAATGCGGCTGGTGCGGTACCGTATGTTATCAGCCATGATGAAGGCTGGAAATACGATTTCATTGGCGAAGGTATTTCCTCACTGACCGGGTACTCCCACGAGGAAATGACCGCCGCTATTTGGGATTCCTTAAGGTTGGAGTCCATTCCGCGTGGACGCCTTGCCAACCTGACCTTTGAAGAGGCGGATCTTCTCACGAACGCGGATCATTCTGTCTTGTGGGAATGCGATTTCCATATCCGCACGCGCCATGGTCAGAAACGTTGGATCGCCGATACATCCGTCAAGAGCTTTGAGGAGCAAAGCGGCAAGCTTATGTCCATCGGCATTTACCAGGATATTACCGAACGCAAACTTGCCGAATCCGCTCAGAAAACATTGATCGGAGAACTCGAACAAAAGAACGCTGAACTCGAACGTTTTACCTATACCGTCTCCCATGACCTGAAAAGTCCGCTCGTAACGATCAAAGGCTTTCTTGGAATGTTGAGAAACGACCTGAAAGAGGGCAGGCAGAAGCAGGCGCAAAAAGACATGCAGCGCATCGCGGAAGCGGCTGAAAAAATGGGAACCCTGCTCTCCGAATTAATTGAACTCGCGAAGATCGGGCGCATCGTCAACCCGCCCGAGCAAGTTGACCTTTACAAACTGATCCAAGACGCCCTGGAAACAGTGGATGGACAAATCCGCGCGCACAATATTACAGTCACTGTTTCGCCAGACCTGCCCATCGTCTACGCAGACCGCAACCGCCTGCGCGAAGTGCTGGAAAACCTGATCGATAATGCCGCCAATTACATGGGCGACCAGCCCACTCCGCTTATTGAAATTGGCAAACGAGAAAACGGAACCGAACCCATCCTCTACGTAAAAGATAATGGCATTGGCATCGAGCCGAAATTCCACACAAGAATATTCGGGCTGTTCGAAAAACTCAGCGCACATGGCGAAGGCACCGGCATTGGGCTGGCGCTCGTCAAACGCATCATCGAAATACACGGCGGCAAAATTTGGGTCGAATCAGAAGGGCTGGGCAAAGGCTCCACCTTCTGCTTTACACTCCCCGACAAACGAGAACAGCTTGCGAAAGAGACGGCACAGCCTGTGCTAAAATAGCCACATGCTCTCCCGAGTATATTCATGCGCCGTAGTGGGTCTTGAAGGTGTCATCGTCGAAGTGGAAGTAGATTACACCAACGGTCTCCCCGCCGTCGTCATTGTTGGCTTGCCCGATGCCGCCGTTCAAGAAAGCCGTGAACGCGTGCAAACCGCCGTCAAAAATGCCGGGCTCAATTTTCCACGTCACCGCATCGTCGTCAACTTATCCCCCGCCGCCATTCGCAAAGAAGGTCCTGCCTACGATCTACCTATCGCATTGGGTGTCGTCATCCTCGCCGGGTTTCTTCCGCAAGAAACTATCGAAGGCGCGATGTTCGTCGGCGAACTCTCCCTCGATGGAGTCGTCCGTCACACGCGCGGAGTTTTGCCCATGGCAGCCGCCGCCCGCGCCAATGGATTCAAGCGGATGTTCGTCCCCGAAGTGGATGCCGGTGAAGCGGCTTTGATTCCCGACCTGGAAGTTTTCCCGGTTAAATCGCTTGCGCATCTCTACGACCATTTGTCTGGTCGGCATCTCATTCAGCCTTATCAACCCTCCAGCGACTCCGTCGAGCCGCTCTTCACCCCCACAGACTTCGCCGAAATTAAAGGACAGGAACACGTCAAACGCGCGCTCGAAGTCGCTGCCGCAGGTGGGCATAACTGTCTTCTCGTCGGCTCGCCCGGTGCGGGCAAAACACTATTGGCTCGTGCCATGCCCGGCATCTTACCCGAAATGTCCATCGAAGAGTCTCTCGATGTTACAAGAATTTATTCCGTAGCAGATCAACTCCCTGCAGGGACTCCATTAATTAAACATCGTCCGTTTCGTTCACCACATCACACCATCTCTCATGCCGGTCTCGTCGGCGGAGGCAACATCCCCAAACCCGGCGAAATTTCATTAGCACACAGAGGCGTTTTATTCCTCGACGAATTCCCCGAATTCGGCACTCGCGTCCTCGAAGTAATGCGCCAACCGATGGAAGATAAAGTCGTCACCATCAGCCGCGCCAAAGGCTCATTAACGTTTTCTGCAAACTTTCAACTGATCGCCGCCATGAATCCCTGCCCTTGCGGCTATCATGGAGATTCTCAAAAACCCTGCACCTGCGCCCCCGCCGTCGTCACCAAATATCAAAAGCGCATTTCCGGTCCATTGCTCGACCGCATCGACATCCACATCGAAGTTCCGCGAGTCGATTACGAAAAGCTCAGCGGAAATAAACTCGGTGAAACCAGCGAAACCATCCGCAAGCGCGTGCAAACTGCCAGAGATATACAAAATCACCGCTTCGCCAATTCCACGGATATTGTCTGCAACGCAGATATGCGCATCGGCGAGGTCAGGCAATTTTGCCAACTCCAACCCGATGGTCAGAGCTTGATGCGAGCGGCGATGAGTCAACTCAACCTATCAGCACGCGCCTATCACCGTATCCTCAAACTATCCCGCACCATCGCAGATCTGGCTGGCAGCGAAGAGATCCAATCCACGCATCTGGCGGAGGCGCTGCAATATCGTCCGAAGATAATGATGGGATGATAAATTCAACTAGTTAATCAAAACAGGCAGAGTTACCTTCCACCTGTTTTTGATTGTTGAGTGCTATAAGTACTTACTCCGTTGACGCGGATTATCAATTCGCCAACGTCTGTACGATGATTGCATTACTGTCTTCGGCTTTTTGATAGTGTCTACAACCAGGGATGGGTTATCAAACGCGAAAAGTGTACTGGATATCCTGCCCAAAGGCTTTGCCAATTAGAAGGGGATGTGAAATTACATTTCCTGTTGGGTAAGCCAGGAACCGCAACTACGCCTCCCCTAGAGAGTTAGAGATCGGTGCTGTTGTATCCGGCGATGAGTGTGATCTTATTACCGCCGTTCAGACTGCGCAATTCAGAGAGGAAGTCATTCACATGGCTAGATTTTCTCAAACCAATGCTGTAGGTCAACTCGGTCATGGCTCCACTTTGAATGGTATCGACGCTGATCAACTCAGAGGTATGAGCATATTTAACAAAAGGCTTGTCGAAGAGGGTGTCGAACGGCATACTGCTCGGGACTTGAATACGCAGGGTCTGACTCGCCATTTCACGCGCAAACCAATCCAAACGCATCATGACAATGATCATCAAGCTAATGACCACTGCACCAGTAATCGCCAATAAATAGAATTTTGTTCCGATCGCCATGCCGATTGCCATGACGAAGAAAATAAAACCCACGTCGCGGGTTTCTTTAACCGCATTCCGAAAGCGAATGATGGACAACGCCCCCACCATTGAGAACGCCCGCGCAATATTTGAACCGACGATCATCATGATCAATGCCACCACCATACCGTTGATGACAAGCGTGAAAACAAAACTCTGGGTATACGAAGTGCCGCGATGCGTAATCTTGTACACCCAGCCGATGAAAACGCTCAAGACAAAGCTAAGCGTCATGACAATGGCAATATCGAGCACCGAGAATTCTGCGGTGAGGTCTTGAAGGTTGAAAATATCCATGATGTTCTCCATTTTTTATGCAACAAGTGCAAATCGTGAAAAGGTATCGGCGTATCCGTTCGCCAGTTCGATACTGCGGCAATATTTACTGATGCGGATCATCCTCAGGTCGTGTGCCGCGATCATCTCCGTCAGCCAGTAGGGAATGCGCTCGTTAACCTTGATCTCCATCACGGTACGATCCGGTGAGACCATAGGCAGGCTCGAGACTTCTTCTTCCAGGCGCAGTTGATGAACTTGATAATTAAGCGAGGTATCAAAGGTGACACGTAAACCGAGGTCGTACTCGGTGCCGATGAATGCCTGACGCTCATAGCGCACAATGCTGACCGGGCGCAGGTTGTACTGCCAGAGATAAGCATAAATCTCATCCACTACCGCTTCGTCCTCTGCCGCAACCTGTTCGGGGTACTGACGCCGATTACACAGCCGCAACGCCTCTCCATACGGAAGGATGACTCTGCGCTTCTGAGTCACTCGATCTACACGCTGTTTGATCTCCACGAAAACGGGCGTGTCCGTTGTCAGCGGGGTACCCGGCGTTTCGTAGCGGCGAATGCGAAGTTTTCGTCTGAAGCGCACGCCATCCACTTTTTCCCAATAGCAGCGAAAGTCTGGCGAGTCATAATACAGGCTGGCGAGTTCGTAACGTCCATTGCCATGTTCATCAGCGAGCAGATAGGCACGCAAGGCTTTCTTGAAAATCTCTGCCTGCTTAAGAGTGAGCAGGTATTTCAATTCGAAACGATTGAAACGCCGGATGGTATGACTGAGTTTGTTCGACATGATTACATTCTAAAAAAAGAGCCTGTGGGAAACCCAAGAAAAGCCTGTGAAGTTGCTGTGAAAAAAATAGAACAAGTCGGTAGACTTGTTCTATGAGGAAAATTACGGTTGTGGTGGTGTGCCGCCAGGAGGCATTCCACCACCGCCTGGAGGCATTCCCCCGCCGGGACCAAACCCGCCTGCCGCACCCAAAGTAGTCACTACACTGGAGATGGTAAAGTTGGCAAGCTGCGAACCTGAAGTATATGAGCCATCTGAATACAGTCCATCGATCGGCGTGCCTGTTGTACTTCCACCAAGGAATACAAGATAAGTGGAGCCGTTCACCAGTTCAGGCAAAGACACAACAACGGATTGAAACTCTTTCGCCGGAGCAAAGGTAAGGACTTCTTCACCGTTTTCGGTCTCAATATGCACCAGCGTACCCGCAGGTTGCATCGTATCGAAGTTATACATCACCGAATACTGTGTGGACGATGTACTTGGAGATTGTGCCATGCCCGAACTGCCTGCTGTGATCAAATAACCGCCAGTAATATCAAATGTACCAAAGTCCAGCGAGCCGTTGCCATTGTTGGTGGGACCATTGACGATGACCGTGCCGCCAGACATTGCCATCGTTCCGTTCGAGTCCAAGCCATCGCCCTGTGCATTCACAACCAAATAGCCGCCGTTGAGAAAGACCTGTGCATTACCCGCTGCGAACTGGTTTTGCCCAGGTCGCCCATTAACAGACGAGCCATCCACACCGCCTGAGCCATTGATGCCGTCATCTTCTGTATTGAGGTGGATATTGCCACCATTGATCGTGATGAGAACGCTTTCGATGCCTTCATATGCTTTGATGATGTTCACATTCCCATCGTTGACCGTGATAGCCACATCAGCATGGATGCCATCATCGCCAGAGGTGATCTGCAAGTCGCCGCCACTGATCACGATACTTCCGTTCGCATGAACAGCATCATCAGCCGAGTCGATGATGATCGTGCCGCCTGCAATCGTCACGCTTACCCCTGCCTTCAACCCTTTGGCGCTTTCCTCAGATTCATAGTTGATCGTATTTCCGCCGCCGGTGACGAGATTGAGCACACCGCCATTGACTGTGAGTTGAGTCTCGGCTTGAATACCGTCCAGCCCTGAGGTGATATTGAATGTACCGCCTTCGATCAAGATATAACCTTTGGTGGCGTCTTCGTCGTTATTCGATTGAAGCCCATCGCCTCCGGCATTGACCGTGATGGTTGCATTTTTTACGGCGATATAATTCCTGCCTTTGATGCCATCATTGACGGCGTTTACAGTGATGTTGCCGCTGACGATGCGCAGATAATCTTTGCTGGCAATGCCATTGTTGTAATTGGCATTGACGGTTAACGAACCGCTGCCGTTAATGACAAGGTCATCTTTGCTAAAGATCGCGGCGTTGGGTTCGTCCACTTCGGCGCTGGTGAAGACATAGGTCGCGCCGTCTGTGACGACATTTTGGCTACCCTCAGCCAGGGTGAGGATGGTCTTGTCAGCGCTGGAGATGAAGATCGGCGAGGTGGTGGAATTGGTGATATTCACGCCGCCTAAAATGAGGTTGACAGTTCCTTCCTGGTCGGTATCCACAACGATCTGTCCGTTGTTTAGTGTGCCGGTGAAGTTGTAAACGCCAGGTGCTGTGATGGTAACCGTCGAACCGTTGACGGTTGCGCCGCTGCCTTCCACGGTAATGGAGTCACCTGCAAGAATAATTTTTACTGCAGTCTCTGCCAAGGCAGGGGTTTCGTCTTCATCAGCGTAGGAAACTACTAGGGGTTCAGAGGCAGTGACTGGCGCGGTTTGAGCCGTGGTATCTGTCGTGGTGGCAGAGGTGGTTGATTCCACAGTTGTTGTTCCGCAGGCAGTGAGCGCGAGGGAAAGTGTCAAAAAGAGAATGATTAGTTTTTTCATGGTTGTAGGTTTCCAAATTTATTGCGCCGCCATAAGTGAGGTGGCGAGGTTTGCCGTCCAAACTTGCACGGTGGCAGGGGTGATGGTGTAAGAGGTGATGACTTGATTGCCCATCCCAACTGCCATGAACAGCAGAATGGCGATCAGCAGCAGGACGAGCGGGAGGTTGCGTTTGGTTTTGAGGGTCATGAGATTACTCCGTTTCTTATGTAGTCATTCTATAAACCAGCGCTGTGGGCAAGCCAAGAAATGGCTGTGAATTTACTGAGAAAAAGTAGCACAAGCCGATCGGCTTGTGCTACAAAAATTACAACGTGGGGTTCAACTTCGGTTTGCGCAAAAGTTCAAGGGCTTTTTGAACAAGCAGGATGACGATGGTGATTCCCGTGATCTTTGCAAGCAACGCACCCACTTCACCCAAGCCGCCAGACAGGGAAGCCGCATGATGGTCATCTCCGCCTTCAGGACGGGTCGGCATGGATTGGGCATCTACATCGGTCATTTGAGGAGGCGCTTCGCGCTCCGCCTCGGCACTGGACATAAGGCTGGTGTTTTCAACCAAGGCGTAGACTCCGCCGGAAACGCTGACTGCAATAAGCAGAATAACGAGGATTCGCAAAATGGTCTTCATGATTATTTCTCCTTTGAGGTCTGTAAGCTCATGGAAACAACGGGTTTCTGTCCGCGAACTTTGAACAAACTTGCAACAGGGCTAACAACATAACGTCCGACATTGGTGACGATCCATTTCCAGTGCAAAGCAAAGTGAATGCCTAGCAAGATAACGGATGCATCTGAAGCAAGGCGGTGCAGACTCTCCCAGCTATGGCTGACGCTCAATTGAATGCCGAGGAAGGACATTACATCTTTTGAGATCATCAATCCGCTTAAGAGCGCGCCGGTCATGGCGAAGAAGAAGAGCAGATCCACTAGATAGTTGAGGCGTGATTGGTTGAAGAAGTTCTGGAAGAATTTCGTGGTCACGTTCACCAGCCACTTCCAGTGGAAGAGCAGATGGGTAACAATGGCGGCTCCGAATGCCACCGCCAACCATTCGTGGATGGTGTTGCCGGTCAGTTTGGGGCTGGCGATGGCAAGAAAAGCGGTGAAGATGGTCAGATCCAGCACAAGGTTGGTTTTGGTTGAAGTGTTCATGATTTTTAGTTTTCCTTTCGATTCCCGCTAGTTCATATGCGGGTATTTTGACGGTTTATTTTTCGAACACCCGCATTGTAGAAGTCACGCCTGTGAAGAAACCAAGAAGGGTCTGTATAAATTCTGTGAAGAATGTGAACTTCTTGTGAAGGTCGCAAACAAAAAAAGCGTCCCGCGCATTCACTACGCGGGACGCTTAACTTGCTTATGGAATTTCTTTTACGCTACGGGTCGCACCTCCTTTCCAGGATCGAAACACTGAAGCGATTAAGGTCGCTAGGCACTCCTTTCTTCAACCGATCTGGTTGGATGAGGTAGTATAGAAAATCAATCTAAGAATTTGCCCAAAAAACGCTGAATGCCCGATAAGAAATATATGTGGAATTTCTCGTATTAACTTCACAGTGTTTTCACAGGAATCTTATTTATAGTTGGCTGTGATAATATGAAGAAAAGTGAGACCCCATGCCTGCCGTACTTGTCATTGACGATGACCCCAAACTCTTAAAAATGCTTCAGCGCACGCTAACCTATGAAAACCTCGAAGTGCTTACCGCCGCCAACGGGTTGGAAGCTTTGCCGCTTGTACAAACCCACAAGCCTGACCTGATCATCGTCGATTGGATGATGCCTAAAATGGACGGTGTCTCCTTCATCCAACGCCTGCGCGATGAAGAAGACAAGACCATGATCTTGATGCTCACAGCTCGTGATGCCATTGAGAACCGCGTCGAAGGGCTCGAAAGCGGCGCTGATGATTACCTCGTGAAACCGTTTGCGCCAGCCGAGCTTGTGGCACGTGTCCATGCCATGCTGAGGCGGGTGAAAGCCAAACCTGAAAATCAAACAGCTGCATACGCAGATATCACCCTCAACCCCACAACACATGAAGCCAAACGCGGTGAAATAGAATTAAACCTTACAGTTACCGAATTCAATCTATTGCACTTACTGCTGCGCCATCCGCGCCAAGTACTCGAACGCCGTCAGATCCTCAACGATGTCTGGGGTTACGACTTCGGCGGCGATGACAATGTCCTTGAAATTTATATTGGCTACCTGCGCAAGAAACTCGAAGTCGATGGCAGTCCGCGTCTCATTCAAACGGTGCGCGGCATTGGGTATGTGTTGCGAGAGGAATAATGTCCATCCGTTTGCGTTTTACCCTCCTTTATACATTCATCCTCGCACTGACGTTGACCGTCTTTGGATTCACGCTCTATACCATTCAGGCACAGTCCACCCTCGATTCGCTCAAACAGGACCTGCAAATGGGTGCCAATAAAACAGCCGACGCCGCGCTTCGGTCTGATTCTCCCGATGAGCGCCCCGCCCCGCCTCCAGAGGATGGGCAACAGCCGCCGGTTTCCTTTGACGAATTTTCAAACGGAGATTTTCAAGCTTTCCCTGAACGTGAGATCGCTCGCATTCTCGACCCGCTGGGCAATCTGGTTGCCAGTCCATTTGGGCGTGAAGAAGATGAATTACCCTTAAGTGTGGAAGGATTACAAACCCTTCAAGGCGGCAGTGACTGGTGGCAAACAGAGCTGGTCGCTGACGAAGAAATGCTTATCTATAGCCGCCCGGTTATTGTGAACGATGAAGTCACATATATCGTACAGGTTGCTCGTCCGCTTACTGAACGGAATCGCACACTCCAGTCCCTCGTTACGACCTTGCTCATTGCAGGTTCCCTTATTACATTGATCGCCTTTGGGATCGGCTGGTTGTTCTCAGGCGTCACCCTTACTCCCATTCATCGCATTACCCAAACTGCCAAAGCCATCGGCAATGAACGCGACTTCGCCCGCCGGGTCGATTACACAGGTCCACAGGACGAAGTAGGTCAATTGGCAAGTACCTTTAATGCCATGCTCTCGCGTCTGCAAGACGCCTTCCAAAAAGTGGAACGCTCCCTCGAAATGCAGCGTAATTTTGTTGCCGATGTCTCGCATGAATTACGCACACCACTCACAACTTTACGCGGAAATCTCGGGCTTCTCAAACGCAGCCCAGCTCCAGAAATACAAGCTGATATTCTCAGCGACATGGTCGATGAAAGCGACCGACTCATCCGCCTCGTCAATGACTTGTTACTGCTTGCCCGTGCAGATGCGGGTCGCAGTCTTGCCAAAGAACCTGTAGATATATCGTCCATGCTTGAGGAGGTTATTCGTCAGGCACGTCAACTAGACCTTCAGCGTGAAATCAGTCTTGACGCTGCACACCGATTGAAGTCCATGGGAGATCGTGATGCCATCAAGCAGGTACTTCTCATCACACTCGACAATGCCTTGAAGCATTCATCCAGCAATGTGAATGTCACAGCAAAACAGGAGGGCACAGCGATTGAGATCCACGTGCAGGATTTTGGAGAAGGCATTTCTCCTGAAAAACTTAGCCATGTCTTTGACCGTTTCTACCGAGGTGAAGAAGATGCTGTCATGCCTGGCTTTGGGTTGGGATTGTCAATTGCAAAAGCGCTTGTTGATGGCATGGATGGCGAGATCCATATGGAAAGTGAACCAGGCAGAGGATGCACTGTGAAAATGAGATTCCAGTCTGTACTACAAGGCTAATCCAAATGCTTTATCAAACTATACAATTGCAGATTCTTCAGAAATTCTCAAAAACCCTGAACCTGCGCCCCGACTGTCGTCACCAAATACCAAAAGCGCATCTCCGGTCCATTGCTAGACCGCATCGACATCCACATCGAAGTCCCCAGAGTTGATTACAAAAAACTCAGCAGAAATAAACTCGGCGAAACCAGCGAGATAATCCGCAAGCGTGTGCAAACTGCCAGAGATATTCAAACAAAACGATACTCGAGTATTCGAACCTCGAATATCGAATCATCGACATCGTCCTCGAAGGGGAATATTCCAAAAACAAGAGATGCCAGAAGTCCATCACGGGCAAACTTCTGGCATCTCTTTTATATTGCTTATGCTGTTTGCATTTTTCTACGATTAACGAACTTCACTCCAAAATAGACAGCCGCATCACAGATCAACATGCCGATCACCGCAGGGATGAGTACTGCCCAGCCAGACTCACCGCCTTCAGCAACGCTCCAGGCGATCTTGCCCAATGCCGCCAAGTTGATGACCGCCACGCCCCACCACCACGAGCGCTTCCAGAACGCCAGTGCGAGGAAGTAGAAGAAAGCGGGCACGGTCAACGTGAGCAAAACCTTGCCTATGCCCCATGTGCCAAGCAGATAGTCACGCTCTGCCTGCAGGAATTGTTCCACCATATGGTCAACCGTTTCAGGTGCAGGGAACCAGAACATGCTGGTGGCGAGTGCGATCACGGTCACAACCAATCCCTTCCAGCTTTGCTTGTAAGCAAAGTAGATATAAGGGAGGATAAACAACGGGCGGATGTACCAACTCAAAACGTTGTGATGACGCGCCCAAGCCCATGCGAGAAAATCAGATAAAAGTTCCATTTCAAAATCTCCTTTTTTATTTTGCCCATACAGGGGCTAAGCCCTTGTATGAGTAATTTTTATTTCTTGTTCAACCAATCGGACATCACTTGCAATGCCAGACCTACATTGCCGATTTGACAATGCTGGTCGGCGTGTTCGGCTTTGGTGAAAACTCTCACCGTGACCGATTTCGCGTTCACCAACGCCTTGCGCTGTTTTTGCATCAGCATCGGCGGTTGGAAGGCATCATGTTCGCCGCCTGCCAGTAGCACATCCTGTGTCACCAGTTCGGAATGCAGATGATCCTTGTTCATACCGAGCATCCATTCCACGGCTTCGATGGGTTCGCTTTTCTTGGTCAGGAAAAGCGTCTGCTTGATGGTGTGTTTGAGTTTGCCGTTCGACATCTTCATCTTCACCATCCAGTTCATCAGTCCGCGTGCTTTCATCAGTAGATCGACCAGTCCGCGGTTGAATCCGCCTGCCATCTCCATCCAGTCATAGACCGGCGGGAATGCGATGACTCGACTGATGCGCTTCTCGAACGCCGCCGCGCGGATTCCCCAATAGCCGCCCATCGAAACACCTAACAGCGCCGCATCCTTGACCTTGAAATGATCGAGCACCGCAGCCACAGGCTTCTCCCAATCATGGTCGAACGGAATGCCATAGGTGCGCAGCGCGCCACCCTGACCGGGTCCCTCAAAGGCAAGGACTTCGTATCCCGCTTCGGCGAAGAAAGCCCACATGCAGTAAAAATCTTCGATGAACGAATCAAACCCACCGAAGGCGAGAAGCGTGCCTTTCGTCGCACCGCCTTTGGGAGCAAGCCGCATCACCGGCAGGAATCCGCCCGCGTATGCGACCTTGTGCTGTTCAATGCCATCTTCGGCAAAGCCCTGATAGAAAAGTTCAAGGAACTTGTTGTACAGCACGAGTTTCTGTTTATCTTCGGGATCCACCAAAAACTCTGCCGCGCGGTAATAGAATGCCGCGTTCTTGATGCGCTTCTCAGCGAGAGCCTCGTCGCCCAGCCGAATAAATCCGCGCACGTAATCTTCAAAGGTCTTGATCTCTTTGCCGACCTTTTCGATATCTTCCTTGCGGGTGAAGCCAAGCGAATGCCAGCGGTTCAACTGATAGTTAATAAAAGCATCTTTATGAAATTTGAAATAGCCAACGGGTAAGGTATACATCGGTAATCTCCTTTTGATGGCGTGAAGGATACGCCTTTACCCTCCCGCTGACATCGGTCTGCACTCACGTCTCACCTGGGAAGTTTTCCCAAAAGTTTGGGAAGCACCTCCCATCACTTTGGGAATAAAATACGGTATGCTCACCCCTATGAATTCGCAGGCAGATACTTCACGACTCAAACAAACCACACCGATCATTTTGTCAGGTTGGTCGGTTTTCACCCTGCTTGCCACGGCGTTCTTTCTGATCGAGATCGGCATGATGTACGACGATCTGGCGCATCCATCTGCAAGCCTGCTGAAAGACCTTGCCAACCTTGGGTGGAGTGCGCAAGCCCATGCCATTTTTCTCATCACCCTGCGCCTGATCTTTGGCTTGACTCATTTTGTGATCGCAGGACTCATCATCTACAAACGTCCCAATGAAAATATTGCCGTATTTGTCGCTTTCTTTCTCGTTCTGCTCGGGAGCATCTTCTGGCCCCCAGCCAACCAGATCGCAAGCCAGCCAGAATTTTGGAAGACACCGCGTTACATCGCCCAATTCCTCAACAGCATTGCATTTTTAGTTTTCTTCTTCATCTTTCCAAACGGTCAATTCACCCCGCGTTGGACTCGCACGGTCACTATCCTTCTCATTCCCTTCATTATTGGGGTGTACTTCTTTCCACAGACCATCTTCAATCCGCGCAATTGGGGTGTTATCCCGCTCTTCATCTTTTCCATCACCGTCATCGCAGTGATGATCTACTCACCCATTTATCGATATCGCAACATCTCCAGCATCACACTGCGTCAGCAAACCAAATGGGTCGTCTTTGGCATCTCCATCGCATTGGTCGGGTATTTCCTTATCGGTCTGCCTTTTGCGCTGAACATTTTGCAAATGGAAACCGGCACAGCCACAAACCTGGCAGCCGTCACAGGCATGATGTTGTTCTTCCTACTCATTCCGCTCTCCATTGGCATTGCCATTCTGCGTTTCCGTTTGTGGGATATCGACCCCATCATCAATCGCACACTGGTCTATGGCGCGTTGAGTTTCTTCACCATTTTGTTTTACGTTCTCACCGTCGGTTTTTTCGCAAATTATTTTCGCAATACGCAAACCAATATCATCGTCTCATTCATCGCCACCGGCATCATTGCGATTCTGTTCGAGCCGCTTCGGCAAAGATTACAACGCGGTGTGAATCGACTCATGTATGGCGAACGCGATGATCCTGCCACCGTCCTCACGCGATTGAGTCAACGCCTCGACTCCGCCCTCGCGCCTGATTCTGTTTTGCAGACCATCGTGGAGACTCTCGCGCAAACCCTCAAACTTCCCTACGCCGCCATTTCTTTATTGGATGAAGACCCGCGCTTCATTTCTAACTCAAGCCTGCCTCCGTCCGAATTGCTTCATCTCCCTTTGAGTTATCAGACCGAACGCGTCGGCGAGTTGACTCTTGCTCCCCGCGCCGCTGGCGAAACCTTCTCCCCCGCCGACATGAAACTCATCCACCTCATTGCGCAGCAGGCTGGCGTCGCCGTCTACACCTTGCGCCTCAACAACGATCTGCAAAAATCCCGCGAGAGACTCGTCACCGCCCAGGAAGAAGAACGCCGCCGCCTGCGCCGTGATTTGCACGACGGAGTGGGTCCCACATTGGCAAGTCTCTCCCAGCGCATCGACACTGCCTCTGAGTTGGTGAATAGTGACCCGGAGAAAAGTAAGCAATTGCTCAAAGACCTGAAAGGACAGGTCAAAGAAACCGTTGCAGAAATTCGCAGATTAGTCTACGCACTCCGTCCCCCTGTTTTGGACGAGTTTGGGCTGGTATCTGCCATCCGTGAACACACCGCTCAATACAGCGGACCGAACGGCATGCAGATCACCTTCGATGTAACTGAACCACTCCCATCCCTGCCTGCCGCCGTGGAAGTTGCCGCCTATCGCATTGTGCTGGAAGCTTTCACCAACAGTGTGCGCCATGCAAAAGCATCCACCTGCCAAATTCGCATCAACATTGAAAACCAAAACCTCCTGCTCGAAATTTCAGATAATGGAAATGGTCTCCCGAAAGGCAACCGCGCAGGAGTTGGATTCACGTCCATGCGGGAACGAGCGGAAGAACTTGGCGGAGGATGTGTCATTGAAAATAACCCTATGGGTGGAGTAACCGTCCGCGCCAGATTGCCGCTTGGCAAGGAGTTGAACTAATGCCTATCAAAGTATTAATTGCAGACGACCATGTCTTTTACCGTGAAGGTGTCCGCGCTTTATTAAGTAACGTCCCTGATTTGGAAGTGGTCGGTGAAGCGAACAATGGCGAAGAAGCGATCACGCAAGCCAATAAATTACAACCGAACGTCATCCTCATGGATCTGAAAATGCCAGGCATGAATGGCATCGACGCAACCCGCAAGATCAATGAAACGCAACCAAATATTGGTGTACTGGTCATCACCATGTTCGACGATGACGATTCTGTCTTTGCCGCCATGCGCGCTGGTGCACGCGGGTACCTTCTCAAAGATGCGGATAAAGATGAGGTCGTGCGGGCAATTGTCGCCGTGGAAAGAGGCGAAGCGATTTTCAGTCCCGCCATTGCCCAACGCATGATGCAATACTTTGCGGCGCCATCGGCTGCATCCAATAAAAAAGGTCAGCCCAGCGAGTTCGCCGAGCTAACCGAACGTGAATATGAAATTTTAGAACTGATCGCGCAAGGCGATAACAACATGGTCATCGCAAACAAGTTATCGTTGAGCATCAAGACCGTGCAGAATTACGTCTCAAGCATTCTCACGAAATTACAAGTCGCAGACCGAGCCCAAGCCATCGTCCGTGCCAGAAAGGCGGGATTAGGATTAAAAGATTAAGCCAAGCTTCATCGCATCGCTTACAAGATAGATGTTAAATTGAATCATATGAACTCATCAATTTTTACATCATAATCGCCATCGGATGTGTCCAGCGGGGTATAAGTTTCGACCCATATTGACCCACATTTCATACCACAAGCTCGCTATATAGTTAACTGATCGTGTACGGGGATAGGGATTTTTCATAAACGATCATGCCATGCTCCTCTGCTTTTCAAAGCCGGGGAGTTTGTTTTTAACACATCAAGGTGGTAACTGAACATGCCCACCTGTTCCCAGCAATTCAACCGATCGAAACAGTATAACGCCCTTCAAATCTTCGCCTAACAGAAGGATATGTAAGCGCTCTTTTGATTTAAAAATGTAGATTTTCAGGGGAAACTTCTAACTCTAATTTAATGTGCAAAACATGTGCAAATTATTGACAAGTAGCTAATATGTATCTTGTCATTGTCATCCGCGATATGCCACCACTGGCAGATTGGATAGAGAGAAGATGGAATACGCACAGCAGGCACATCATCAGACCGACCTGCACGCCTCACACTCGGTCATCCCTCACGAGTGGGAACACTCCCTGCTTGAAATGGCAAAGGCAGGTCTTCACCATATCGCCCACCCATTCAAGGAACACACCGCATGCGCGGACTTGCTCGAGCAGGCATACACGCATTGCGAGGAAATTACACGCCGCAACAGCAAGACCTTCCATATGGCATCCGCATTAATGCCGCACATCAAACGCCGTTCCATCCACGCATTGTACGCCTTCTGCCGCGCATGCGATGACATCATGGACAAACCGGAAAGCGACGATCCCTCTGCAAACCTTGAAGAATGGCGAATGAAGACCACCCGCTTCCATCCTGACGAGAAGAACCTGGTCGCTCTTGCATGGCATGTCACCTGCCTCAAACATTCGATCCCCACCCTTTACGCCGAGCAATTGATCGAAGGCGTGAAAATGGACCTCACCGTCAAGCGCTACCAGACCTTTTCGGAACTGGCGGAATATTGCTACAGTGTTGCCAGCACGGTGGGATTGATGTCCATGCACATCATCGGCTTCCACCATCAGCAGGCAATGCCATACGCCATCCGCCTTGGCGTTGCCTTGCAATTGACTAATATCCTTCGTGACGTAGGCGAAGACTACCGCATGGGACGCTTATACCTGCCGCGTGAAGAGCTCGTCACCTACGGAATTCGCGAAGAGGACATTGCCGCAGGGCGCGTCACGGACAACTGGCGGCAGTTCATGAAATTCCAGATCGAACGCGCCCGCGAACTGTATGCCACCTCCCTGCCGGGCGTGAAACTGCTCGATAAAAGCGGACGTTTCGCTACCTATGCCGCGGGCATCCTCTACGCCCGCATTCTCGATGAGATCGAAAAGAACGACTACGACGTATTCACCCGCCGCGCCCATACCAGCAAACTTACCAAACTAAAACTCCTGCCTGTCATCTGGTGGAAGTCTATAACTGAATAAAAAAAACGATAAGAGGATTTTGAAATGAAAAAAGTGATCGTAATCGGCAGCGGATTTGGCGGTTTGGGGGCGGCAGTCCGCCTTGCCACGCAGGGGCATGACGTGCAATTGTTCGAAAAACGCGACAGACTGGGCGGGCGTGCCTACCAGTACGAGATCAACGGCTTCAAGTTCGACGGCGGACCAACCGTCATCACCGCGCCGTACATGTTCGAGGAACTCTTCGAGAACGCGGGACGCAAGATGGCAGATTACATGGAGTTGATTCCGCTTGACCCGTTCTACCGCATCTTCAACGAAGAAGGCAAATCGTTCGATTACCGTCACCAAACCGAAGACATGCTCAACGAGATCGAACGCTGGAATCCTGCCGACAAAGCAGGCTACCTCAAGTTCGTCGAAAAAACGGTGGAGATCTTCACCAAATTCCAGCCATACACCGAGAAACCGTTCCTAAAACTAAAAGACATGCTCGCCATCATGCCTGATATGTTCAAAATGGGCGCGGTGCGATCCACGCATGGCATGGTCTCGAAATATATCAAGGACAAATTCCTGCGGCGCGTGTTCTCGTTTCACCCCCTGCTGATCGGCGGTAACCCATTCGATACGCCCTCCATTTACACATTGATCGTGCAATTCGAGAAGCAATGGGGCGTGCATTACGCCAGAGGCGGCACGGGCGCCATTGTCCGCGCGCTGGGCAAATTATTTGAAGAACTCGGCGGCAAAATCCACTTGAATGCCGAAGTAAGCGAGATCGTCATCGAGAACCGCAAAGCGGTCGGCATTCGCATGGGCGATGGGACGTTCATTCCTGCCGACATCGTTGTCTCGAATGGCGATGTGGCTTCGACCTATCGCTACCTTATCAAGGAAGAACACCGCCGCGTGTACCCAAACTGGCGCATTGATGCGATGCAGTACAGCATGTCGCTGTTCGTGATTTACTTCGGCACCAAACGCCGCTATTTGGATAGCAAACTGGCGCATCACAACATCATCCTTAACAAGGAATACAAGACGCTGTTGTCGAAGATCTTCGGCGGTACACGCCTGCCCGATGATTTCTCACTTTACCTGCACATGCCGACCATCACCGACCCATCTATTGCCCCTGAAGGTCACGAAGGCTTTTATGTCCTTTCGCCTGTGCCCGTGCTTGCCAAGAATCTCGGCGGCGTGGATTGGGAGAAGATGGCAATCCCCTACCGTGACCGCATCCTGCAATTCCTTGAAGACAAGTATTTACCCAACTTGCAGGAAAACATCGTTGCTTTGCACCACATTGATCCATTACACTTCAAGAATGTGCTCAACAGTTATCGCGGCGCGGCGTTCTCGGTGCGCCCCAGCCTGATGCAATCCGCGTGGCTGCGTCCGCATAACCGCTCGGAGGAATTCCCCAACCTGTATTTCGTCGGCGCGGGAACCCACCCAGGTGCAGGCGTCCCCGCTGTTCTAGCCTCGGGAAAGATCGCTGCCAACTTGATCCAAGCCGGGGCGGAGTCTGAAGCGGCTCGCACATCCACGTATCGCGCCGCTCCCGCCATGAATGCGGGTCAGGACTAGAATCAAATCCGATGAGTGATTTCTTCTCGCTGGGCTTTGGCAAAACGGAAGCAGAACTAGATATCCCCTCCCTGCCCTTGCGCGGACGGATGCCTGAGTGGTTGAGCGGCACACTGCTGCGCAACGGACCTGGCACTTTCGAGGTTGGCGGGCAGCATTACCGTCATTGGTTCGACGGGCTTGCCATGCTGCACAAGTTCAGTTTTCAAAACGGGAACGTTTCGTATGCGAATAAATTTTTGCGGAACCGTTCCTATGCGGAAGCCAAAGCGCAGGGACGCATCTCCTTTTCGGAATTCGCCACCGACCCGTGCCGCGGCTTGTTCGGGCGGGCGATGGCGGTCTTTCGCCCAGACATTACTGACAGCGCCAAGGTGAGCATTTCCCACCTTGCGGGGCAGGTGATGGCGCTGGCAGAGACGCCCATTCAGGTGGCATTCGACCCGCAGACATTGGAAACAGCGGGCGTGTTTCAATATGAAAAGAACCGCGTCGGGCAGATGACCACGGTGCATCCGCACTTGGACGAGTCGCGTCGCGAAGCCTATAACGTGGTGACGCGTTACAACGCGGTCAGTTTTTATAACATTCACAGTGTGAGTAACACAGGCAAGACACAGCGCATCGGCTCGGTGCCTGTGACCAAACCCGCCTACATGCACAGTTTCGGCATGACGCAAAATTACTTCATCCTTGCCGAGTTTCCACTGGTGGTCAACCCCATTGACCTACTCCTGTGGCTCAAGCCATACATCGAGAATTTTCACTGGGAACCGAAACGCGGCACACGCATCTGGCTTGTGCATCGCGGCACGGGTGAAGTGGCGGCACAATATGACACAGAGGCGTTCTTTGCGTTTCATCACGTCAACGCCTTTGAGCAGGGCGACGAAGTGGTTTTGGATATTGCCGCCTATGAAGATGCGAGCATCATCCAATCGTATTATCTCGACAAGATCAAAGATGCAAAATCGGAACTGCCGTTCGGCAATTTACGCCGCTATCGCCTGCCGTTGAAGGCGGGCAAAAAGCGCGGCGTAAAAGTGACGTACGAGACCATTTCCAATGTCTGCATGGAATTGCCACATTTCGATTACACCAACTACAACCTGCGTGCAGATTATCGCTATGTATATTCCATCAGCATCAACGAGAAGCGGCGGCAGGGTTTCTACAATCAACTCGTAAAGGTGGACATCCAGACCCGCGAAACGAAAACGTGGGCGGAAGAACATTGCTACCCAGGCGAGCCGATCTTCGTGCCCAAGCCAGGGCGGACAACCGAGGATGATGGCGTGATCCTCTCCGTCGTTTTGGATGCGAAGCGCGGCACGTCTTTCCTTTTAGTGCTGAACCCTATGACCTTTGAAGAAATTTCGCGTGCCGAGATTCCACAGCCCGTGTTGATCGGATATCACGGCATATACTTGCCTGAAAAAGAGAATGCATGAATCAAACTCCAATCATTGAAATCCGCAATGTGACCAAAGATTTCCCGCTGGCTGGCGGGAAGGTTAGTGTTTTAAAGGGCGTGTCGTTGCAAGCCATGCGCGGCGAGTTTCTCGCCATTGTAGGACCTTCGGGCAATGGCAAATCTACACTGCTGAACATGATCACGGGCATTGACCACCCGACCAGCGGCGAAGTGTATGTGAACGGCACACCCATCCACGCCATGAACGAAGAGCAGTTATCGATCTGGCGCGGGACGCAGGTGGGAATTGTCTTTCAGTTCTTTCAACTACTGCCTTCATTGAACTTGTTGCAGAACATTATTTTGCCGATGGACTTTGCCAACTCCCTGCCGAAGAAACAACGCAAGGAACGCGCCATGCATTTATTGGAACTGGTCGGGTTGGCGGATCAGGCGCAGAAACTGCCTGGTAACGTCTCTGGCGGACAGCAGCAACGCGCTGCCATTGCGCGCGCGCTCGCCAACGACCCGCCTCTCATCGTGGCAGATGAACCAACAGGCAATCTCGACGCACAAACCAGCGATGATGTGTTCAACCTCTTCAGCCATCTGGTAGATCAGGGCAAAACACTCGTGATGGTGACGCACAACGACGAACTCGCCTGCCAGACTCCGCGCCGCATTGTGGTGCGCAACGGATTGATTGCGCACGACGGTCCGTGTGAAGGATAGAGCATGGGCGTGATCTGGCATAAAGTCTGGTTCGACCTGTGGAAGAGCCGCGGACGCACCCTATTGGTGATTCTCAGCATCGCTTCGGGCGTGTTCGCCATCGGCGGTATCTTTGGCATGGTGGATCTGCTGCTCAGCGGCATGGACGCGTCGCATCGCGACGTTAACCCTTCACACGTCAATATCATTCTTCGCAACTTTGTGGATGCAGACATTGTGGACGATCTGAAGACCATTGAGGGCGTGGAAGACATTGACCCTGTCAATCAAATCTCCGTGCGCTACCGCACCAGCGACGATGAGCCGTGGAAACTTGGCACACTGGTCATGCGCGATTACGACGAACAGGCCTATGACCAGTTCGTGTTGAAGGAAGGCAACTACCCCACAGGCTTGGATTTGGGGATGGAACGCCTGACGGGTCAATACTTCGACATTGAAATTGGCGACGATGTCACCTTTGAAATTGACGGCGAGCCGACCGCGTTCACCGTGCAAAGCCAGATCCGTCATCCCTTTGTGCAGCCGCCGCAGTTTGGCGGGCAGGCGCATTTCTTCGTCAGCGCCGAAGGCTTGGAAGAGTTCGGCATCCCTGAAGGGCAATACGGTCAATTATTGGTGCGCGTGGACGAGTACAGCCTCGAACGCGCACAGGAGATCGCGGGCGACATCCGCGAGCGTTTGGGCGAACAAGGCTTGGGCGTGATCGTCACGCTGTACCAGGACCCCGACCGTCATTGGGGGCGCATGTTCGTGGAAGGCGTCAACCTCATCTTGCAGATCATGGCGATCGTCTCACTCTTTTTGAGCGTGGTGCTGGTACTCAACACCATGACCGCCATCATCACCCAACAGACCGACCAGATCGGCATCCTCAAATCCATTGGCGGACGTTCGAGCGTGGTGGCACGCATCTATCTGGTGGAAGTGTTCGTGTACGGCGTGCTGGCGTTGATCGTCTCTCTGCCATTGGGCATGGCATTCGCCTACGGCATGACGCGCTGGTTCCTGATCCTCTTCAACATCGATTATCCGACCTTTGAATTTTCAAGCCGCGCCATCACCTATCAAGTCATTGCTGCGTTGGTCGCGCCTGCACTCGCCGCGTTGATTCCGATTCTCAAGGGTGCGCGCATCACCGTCCGCGAAGCGATTGCAAGTTACGGCATCGGCGGAGACTTCGGCTCGAATGGGCTGGACAGGCTCGTGGAGCGAGTCGGAAGCGTGTTCTTATCCACGCCGTATGCCGCGGCGTTGGGCAATATGTTCCGTCGCAAGGGTCGTCTCATCCTGACGCTGTTGGTTTTATCCACCGCGGGCGTGATGTTCCTGATTGTGATGAGTTTGATCTCGTCCACTACGCTGACACTCGACAACGACATGGCGCGGCGCGGATATGACTTCCGCATCGGCTTCACACGCAACCAGCCAAGTGAAGATTTGGTGCAAACCGCATTGGATGTGGAAGGCGTGACCGCTGCCGAAGTGTGGTTCAGCCGCAACGCGACCATCCTGCGCGAAGGTGAACGCCTCCAGGACTCCGCAGGGCTGGGTGCCCAATTGATCGGACTCCCCGCTGAAAGCAGACTCTACCAACCCATCATCACCAGCGGGCGCTGGTTCGAAACGGACGACGAGAACGTGATCGTGTTGAGCGGCGAAACGGCGGAGAAAAACAACATCGCAGTCGGCGATACCATCAACTTGAATTTAGGCGAACTCGGCAACTCGGAATGGGAAGTGATCGGCACGTATCGCGTGGTGTATGGCGGCGGCTTTGTGATCGAAGCCATTTATGCGCCGCTTGAAGCGGTCTATGATGCGACAGGTGTGCAGGACGAAGGCACGCAAATTTACATCCAGACCGACCGCACAACCACCAGCGACATCAAGCAACTCTCTGACGACCTGCGTGCAGTGTACGAAGCCGAAGAAAAAGACATCGATCTCTACACCACCAGTGTGGTTTTTGAAGAACGCGATTATGCCAACAACCAATTCCAATCGGTGGTCGGCATGTTCCTCGGGTTGGCGATGTTGGTTGCCACCGTCGGTGGTATCGGCTTGATGGGCGCACTGGGCATCAGCGTAATGGAACGACGGCGCGAGATCGGTGTGATGCGCTCCATCGGCGCGAACAACCGCCAGATGATGACCATCTTTATCATGGAAGGCATCTTGCAGGGATTGGTCAGTTGGTTGGTGTCCATTCCCCTTGCCTACGTCATTGCCGCCCCCCTCGCCCGTGCACTTGGTCAGACCATGCTCGATGTGGATTTGGATTATGCCTTTAACACTCCCGCCGTGTTCATCTGGCTGGCAATGATCCTGGTCATCTCCATTTCCGCTTCGTGGGTGCCTGCCCGTCAAGCTGCGCGAATGAGCGTGCGCGAGAGTTTGCAGTATTCGTAAACATGCGATAAGACCAGCATGAAATTTCCATACTTCAATTCAGAATCCTGCCACAGGCTGTCATTTAGAGTTTTACTAAGCCAACTTCTTCTTTGTTCACATTTGAAAATACAACTCCCCTGTATGGCATAAATCATGTGTACGGGTATCAATTCAGAAAACAAAGGTAAGCGGCGGAGAATTATCTCCGCCGCTTTTTTTATTTATATTACCACCATCTCTTCACATGCCAACAGCACATCAGGGAAAGGCATTTGGCGGGAATAATGTCACCTCCCTACTTCTTCCTCAACTCTTCCGCCGCCTTATTCAACTCTTCGGCATTCCTTTGTATCTTCTTGATGGCAGCCACAGCATCGTCCACGCCTTGCGGACCTGCACGGAAGATGGCTTCATCCAGCCAGACGGCTTCGTGTTCGCAGGCGCGAGTAGCTTCGGGCAGATTCATGCTCTTGAAATCAAAATATTCAGGGAAGGCATTCGGCACAGCGAGTTTTGATTTTTGCGGCTGGAAGAGTTCGTAGTTGTGCATGGCTTCGTAGCCAGTCCAGCAATCGATCCCTTCTGCATCCAATGCGCCGCAAAGCACATCATGCTCCACACCGAATTCCTTTGGGTCAACGGCAAAGATATAACGATAGAACGAACGCGTGGTATGACGAGCATCGCGTTTCATCACACGCACACCTTTGACCTCACTCAAAGCTTCGTCCATGTAGGCAGCCATCTCTTCGCGCTGCTTTGCCTGTTCTGGGAAGCGTTCAATGCCCACCAGCGCCATCGCCGCCTGCAACTCACTGATACGGAAGTTACCACCCTGCACCGCCAAGCCATTGGCATAATCTTCGCCGCCGCCGCCCAACGCGTGTGGACGTCCACAGTCGATGATCGAAGCGGCGAGCGCAGCATGTTCAGCAGACTTGCATAACAAGATGCCACCTTCACCTGATGTCAACGTCTTTGATGATTGCAATGAGAACGATCCGAAGTGACCGATTGTCCCAGCCCCCTGACCGTTCCATTTGGCACCATGCGCATGGGCACAATCTTCGATCACAATCAAATTGTATTTCTTCGCCAATGCCATGATGGCATCCATGTCTGCCATGTTCGAGCCGAGATGGACGGGGATGATGGCTTTGGTCTTTGGTGTGATGGCTTTCTCCGCCGCTTTCGGGTCGAGACAATAGGTATTCGGGTCCACGTCCACGATGACAGGAATCGCTCCTGCTCCCATTGGAGCAGATGCGGTTGCCTGAAACGTATATGCCGGGACAATGACTTCGTCACCCCAGCCGATGCCCGCCGCACGTAATGCCACTTCCATGGTGATGGTTCCATTCGTCATCGGCACAGCATAGCCGCCGCCTTGTAACTCAGCAAATTTCTTCGCGAGTTCAGCAGTCTTCGGTCCCGGGTATGGATACCCACCCCAGCGCCCCGATTTGATCACTTCGGTCACAGCATCAATATCGCGCTGATCCCACACGGGCCATTGCGGATAAGGTTCCGTTCGGGTTTTGCTCCCACCAAGAATTGCTAATTCAGACATAGGATTCTCCTTCTTTGATTTACGATTTTGGATTTACGATTGAAAAAATTGCGGCATATATGGCTTGTTGGCTACCAACATTTCTTCAAGCATTTGTTTTGCCTGTGGGATGGTCAAACGGCTGGAAAGCGGATCGTTCAACAAGACCTGCAATGCCAAGTCCCAATCTCCGCTCAGCGCGGCTTGGACGGTCATCTCTTGATTTGAGATATGTTTATGTAAGACGTTCTGTACGCCCGCAGGAACTTCACCATATGCAGTGGCGCGTGCGCCTGTTACGTCAATGACGCCATAAGTCTCGACCACTGCGTTGTGAGGCAAATTAGAAATTTGACCTACATTGGGAAGGTTCATAATGCCAACATAGGTTTCATTACAGGTGACAGCGCGGATGATCTTGTTCGCTGCTTCAGTGGAAATATCCGCCATGAACGGCTTAATATCCGTCTCACCGCGCAGCACAGAATCGATCATCATCTTCGCAAAAGCTTCGAGCGACTCACGATCTTCAATGCTGGTCAACTTAACGTCATAATCCGCACCCCAGTTGGTGGTCTCATTAATGAAATGTGGAAAGAACTCGGCGATATGACGGTCACCTGCGGCAGGCAGCGCGCCGTACAACTGGAACAAGGTGGATTTCACTTTGGCATGATCCGTAAAAACGGACGTGTCTTCTTCGTCCACTTTGATCTCACCGTTGAGAATCTTTTCAGCAACAGCAGGGATTTCATCCCATACACGTTTGCCATCGGCATACAGATCCGTGACCCAGATGAGATGATTCACACCCGCAATTTTCGCAGAGACTTTCTCAGGCTGAGTGTCGAAAATTTGCGCCAGTTTTTCGCGCACGCCGATCCACTCGTGACACAAGCCGACGACCTTCACTCCCTGCATGGCAAGCGTGCGCGTCAGCACGGTCATGGGATTGGTGTAATTGAGGAAGAGCGCGTTCGGGCAGACCTCCATCACTTTGCGCCCGATCTCAGCAACGACGGGAATATTCCGCAGGGCTCGCACTAACCCGCCTGGACCTGTGGTGTCACCCACTGATTGTTTGATGCCATATTTGGCGGGAATTTCCAAGTCAGGGCGCATGGACTCGAGTCTGCCTGTGGTGATGGTCAGGATGACAAAGTCTGCGCCTTGCAGGGCTTCTTCAAGCGAGAGCGTTTTTTCCAGATGGAAGTTCAGGTTAAAATCCTGAATCATTTTTTGCCCAAGTGCATATACCAGGTCCATGCGGTCTTGGGCAATGTCGTGCAGAATCAGGGTCGAGCCAGCCAGTTCGGGCGTGGCGAAAATGTCACGCATGAAGGTGGGTCCCCATGTGTACGATCCGCCGCCGATGATTACAATGTTTGGCATAGCCTACAGGTCTTCCGCCATCATTTCAAATAATTCTTCCATATCCCCAAACCGCGATTTGCGAAATGCCTCTGCAAACCTGCCATCCTCCCAGCCCGCCTTCTGCGCCATTGCCCTACCATCGTTTTGCATGACCATGCCCAACAGTTGCGACATGTCACCATCCATGGCTTCATCGAGCATCGCCATGCGTTTGCCGTAGGTCTTTAATTGCAAGCGCGTCTGATTGATGGTGTTTCTCATCATTTCACGATGCGCACATAACGCCATGGTCTTTTTGTCGATGGTTTCAGTCACATCTTCATAATGAGTGATCTCGGGCAGTTGCCGCGCAAAATACCAGCGCTCACACACCGAGAAAGGTTCAAGCCCATCCGTGAAATGTTCTGGATAATGTTTATCAAAGCACGCAACCCAAAACGCTTCTTCCACTGCCTGCGCCACACGCGTATGATCCTGATTGCCTTCATACAAACCAAACGGGTCAAAGGTAAAAACAGCATACGGCTTGTGTTTGCGAAACAAATACACAAAACGTTCACGCAAACTTCCCAACGGCACGTCTGCCAGGCTGTCGGTCATGAAGCCGAGTTCGACAATTTCTTGAATGCCCAATATCTTTGCAGCGTCGTGCATCTCTTGTGTATTGATCTTGATCGTCTCTTCAACCGAATATCCGATCGAATCTTTCTGATCATCCGTCACACGGACGAGAATCACATGCCAGCCTTGTGCAGAAAGTTTGGCAAGCGTGGCGCCGCAAAATGCCGCAGCATCATCCGCATGTGGGGCGATCATCATGGCGGTCTTCATTTCAGCAGTTCCTTCAACCCGCCCATCACCTTCGGTGCAATATCCTTGCCAATCGAATTCGTTTCTTCATAATGCTTGCCAGGCTTGAACGGATTCAATGGGTATTTGAAATCTTCAACCGGCAGGATGTACCCCATCTCGTCGTTCGCCAGCCCGATCACGCCTGTGACCTGCGCTCCCGCCTCTTTCATCCACGCTTTGAGCTGCAAGCCCAACTTCGGCAGTAGCTCCCCTGGAACCGTTGCCAGCCACAACCCGCCAATCTTGATGAGGTTGACTTCAGATGTGAGACAGCCTTTTTGATCGCGCACGTCAGGCAAAAGTTTTCGTCCAAAAGCAAGTTTATACAGGATGTTGGTGAGTTTGGCTTTGATGATGCGCTTCTCACTGCTGACAACTGTCAACTGGCTACTATCAACTGCACTCAACGCCTTCAATCCCTCCCCCGCCAACTTCCTTCCCATGAATTCGGCTTCTTCAAACGAATGATTCTTTACATCAGGAGTCAGCATACCGCCCAACGCACCAACGAAGAAAATACACGGAGCGCCCGTCTGCTTTTCTACTTCTTCTCGCAAATAATGGACATAATCTGATGTGATGTCGGGGTTATGCTCCCACAGTGCCTCGGGATGACATGGGAAATTAAACATCGTCACCAGCGGTCTGCCGTCTGTGGTCGTGAACTGCAACAACGTCAACTCGTCATCGAGAATCTCGGGGTTGCGGGTGTTCTTGACCAAGCCTGGGACGAGAACCGAGGCCCATTTAACAGAAGCAGGCGTGAGCGCGGAAAGAGCCGCGCGAATTACATCCACTATTTTTTGCTTGATGCCAATCATGTACTCTGCATCCACACCGCAAGTCATATCATCCGGTCCCCAAATCCCCATGGTGTCGGGTCCGTGATGGGTGTGGGTGGATGCGATGACGATCTGCACGTCAGGACGATTTACTTTCTCGATCACTTCGTAAACATCTGCTCGAAAGAAACCGATCAGATCGAGTGCAACCAAGACCAATGTAGTTTGCTCGGTTTGAATGGCAAGCGCGCGCGCATACAGATCATCATGGATGGTCGCGGCGCGACGGTTTTGCCCGAAGCCCGCAAGATAAACAGGTTTATCAAGCGACGGTGTGATTACGTTTTGTGCATATCCGATTTTCATAATTGGTTCCACTAGTTACTGATTACTAATTTTGCGGTCTTCACTATCACATCGCGCACGGCATATCCATCGAAGCCCGCCTGTTCCATACCAAGCAGCACCGCCCCCACCACTGGCGGACCATCGAGCCGAATCAATTTTGCCTTGGGGCAATGCTTGAGCACAACATCCTTCATGGGTGTGGTGATGATCTCGCCCGCTTCAAAGACACTGCCGGATTGAATCACTTCCACTTCATCGTTTTCCATTTCGATCTGACGCGCCACCGCAACAGCCAGCCAGCCCAATTCTTCACCCGCCCAACGAATCACATCCTGCGCAGCAATGTCGCCATCACGCGCAGCTTGAATAATCTGAACCGCAATGAAAGGGAACAAATGATATTGCTCATTCGAAAGCCCTTCCATCAGATCCATCTCGTTCTTTGCGCCCGTGGCTTCAAGATAAATTTGAGTCAGCGCGGTCGGTGGGATGCGTTTGATCCACGCATGGTTGACCTTTTGCAAACCATGTTGCACGATCTCAATGCCGCCGCCCTGTTCGCCAAACGCAGAACCATTGCCCACAATGCGTCCCTCTTTGCCATGCTTGTTCCGTCCACGCGCATTGTTCGACGACCCCGCCGTAACATTCACGCCGATGCCGCGTGTGGCGCCTGCAAGCAAACCGTTCACGCCATCGTTGACAATCTCCACCGGGCAGGATAATCCCAACTGTGTGATCTCCTGCAAATGCGCTTCTCTATCAGATGGAAAATCGTATCCTGCCACGCCGAAGCCTGCCCCAGCGATCTGCGTCTTGTCTACGCCTGAAGTTTTCAACGCTTCGTCGAAAGACACTTGCATCACACGATGTGTGCCTTCATACCCCACACCTTGATGATTGCCTCCGCCCGCCTTGCCAAAGCCCACGCACTGACCGTTTTCATCCACGATCAGGGTATGAGTTTTGGACGAACCAACATCGATCCCTAGAAAATAACGCATTTATCCTTCGCCTCTTTTGTTCTTCAATGTATCTTTGATCTCTTGCAAATATTTCCCATGCAGCGGATACAGCCACAGCAAAAAGATTGCCAGCAAAAAGCCAATGGACGTGGGTACGGTTAGAAAGATGCGAAAACCGAGATCCACGCTCGGCGGCTGGACTTCGAGCAACGTATCGTATCCAAACGCGGGCATGATGAGACCAAACACCGACGACACAACAAGTCCGCTGAGTGTGATGAGAAATCCGCTCATGCCGAAGTACATGCCTGCGCGTTGATGCCCCGTCTTCACTTCGTCTTCGTCCACCACCTCTGCCATGATGACATCACCAATGAGAATAAGTCCGCCCAAGCCAATGCCGAGGATGATCGAAGCCGCATAGGTGAAATTGATGTTGGGAGAAAAGCCCATCGGCACAATACCCAGAATCATGATCGCATTGGCAAGCATGAGCGTGCGGCGCGAGTCGAGTTTATTCGCCACCCAATTACGCCAGGGATAGAGCGAGAACATGGCAACGACAAAGGCAATCCCCAAAATGACCGTCGCCAGGCTTTCATCCACTTTGAGGCTATATTTGAGATAGAACAAGATGCCCGTTTGCAATGTGCCTGTTGCAACAAAACGCATCATCTGCGCGCCCGCGGCGGTGAGATAACTGCGATTTGCGAATGTATATTTCAACGCCTGTATGAACGGAAAGCTGGTGTCGGTTTTCAAGTCAGAGCGTTCAAATAACGCAGGGTAACCCGCATAAATGGCGATGACTGAAATGACTGCCAATGCCGTTGCCATGCCAGACCAACCCAAAATATCCGCAAGAAGCGGCGGCATGGCAGCGCCCAAGACCAACGCCACGGTTTGAAAAATATTCATCTTGGCAGCAACATCGGTCCTCTCGCCGTAATCGCCAAACATTTCGGGCAACAAGCCGTAATAACCTGTGGCAAATGCTGTGTAACAAGTCTCCCACACTACGATTGCCGCACCAAAGTAGATCAACAATCCAAGCGGATTATCTTTGCCATCGAAGGGAGCCGTGAACAACAGCGCAAATGCCGCTGCATATGGCAACCCACCAAACAACACATACGGAATACGTCTGCCCCACCGCGAACGAGTACGGTCAGACATGTACCCAAGCATTGGGTTGTTGATGGCGTTATAGATCGTGTAAAAGAACCAGAACGTCGCGAACCATTCAGTAGGCAGGTTCTTCACATCCACGATGTAAAACGCAATGATGCCCGCCACCGCCTCGGCAGGCGTCGCCACGCCCAGGCTCATCAGCGAATACATCATGCGGGTCTTTGTGCTGGTTTTGAATTCGGTGGTGGTCATGTAAACTCCTTTGGCAATTTACCGATTACTACTTACTGATTCCTCTCATCGCATCCCGTATCGCCCGATACCCGATCGGTTTGATGCCTTCGCTTTCAATAAACTTCTTCAACTCATCACTCATGAAGGTTTCGTAATTTGCTACGCGGCTTTCCCAATCCGGAGCAATCGCGCGCAGCTCAGGCGTATCAATGGAAGGATGCAATATAAAGTGAGTAATCCCTACAGGCAAACTGCCAAGCAATTTTTTGGCGGTTTCCATTTGTCCGTTCGGCTGGTCGAGCGGCATTGCCAGCACGCCATCCATGGTTGGCACACCAATGCCTTCAAGCATTTCCATGATCGGCGCGTATGCCACCTTGTCCTCTTCACTCACCCCCATCATCCCGACTCCCACACCGTCTAGCCTTGGTAAAAAGTTCGGCAACAAACGCTTGGTTGCCGCCTGCACATACGATTGAATAAATTTTGGATTCATGATCGTGCCCATATGCGAATCGACATGCGTCACGTCAATATCTGCTTTCAACGCCTTTTCGATCTGAGCATTGACCTCAACATCCACTTCTTCCGCAGATGCATTGTCGTATACGGCTTGATGCCATTGATGGAAGTACCCCGCCTCATCCCTTAACCCTGAGCCTGCTTCGCCTGCCGAAATGGGTCCCCACCGATAGCTTTCCCACTCCGCATTCAAGGTCGCATGGACTCCCATGTCCATGGCGGGATTTTCTTTACACATCTGCGCCACTGCCGGGAACCACGGACACGGAACCATCACCGCGCCTGATGTGATCGTCCCAACTGCCCACAAGTCTTTGAATGCCTGCACTGACGCATGACACATTCCAATATCATCGGTGTGGATGACAACGAGCCGGTCAGTATCGGTATAGCCCAGCTTTTTGAGAAACGGATTTGGTTTCATGTTTTTTTTCCTTATGGTAACAAAAGTTTATCTGTACAGGTTCTTGTATCGAGCAATGATCGCATCTTCCCAAGTTAATGAATCTGAATTGGGAATACGCCCCTCGCGTTCCATCACCTCGAAGACCTGGGTCATGCCTTGCTCCAGCGAAATCTTTGGCTGAAACTCAGGCACATCTCGGAACAGTTTTTCAGAAGAGTAATAATCGTTGAAAGCGAATTCATCTTCCAGAATGCCCATGTCTGGCACATTGAGTCGCTTCAGATCTTCAAATGGAATACCGATCAATTCAACATCGTTGCCAAGAACCTTATTCGCCAGTTTGTGATAATCGAGCCAGGTGTAATATCCACGGCTGACGGCGTTGTATGCCTGCCCGATGGTGTGTTCCTTGCCAATCACACCAACGAAGGCATGAGCAATATCGTCCACATGCAGGTGTTGATGGATGGCAAAACCATCGCCACAGATAATGACAGGTTTGCCTTTCTTCACGCGGTCGACCCACGAGAAGTCCCAGCAGATCTGGCGCAGCATGCCCTGCACGGGTCCATACGTGGTAGACGGTTTGATAATGACGATTGGGAACTTCTCGCGGTGATAGGCTTCGAGATAGACATGATCCGCCGCCACCTTGTTACGCCCATACTCAGTATTGGGGCGTAAGGGGTGGGTCTCATCCACAGGCAGGTAATCATATTGAATACCATAAGTGCAAACCGTGGAAGTTTGCACGAACCAGCCAACTCCGCGAAAGGCGCGGACGCTTGAAGCGGCGTCTTCAGCGGTAAAGCAGATCATGTCGATTGCCGCATCGAATTTCTCCGCTTGCATCTTGCGTTCAAAATCTTCGCGGTTATGACGGTCTCCTGTGATGACGTGTACCCCTTTGGGCGCTTGCGCTTTCTGCCCGCGATTGAAGAGGGTAACGTCATGTCCCTTTTCAAGTAGAAGTTTGACAATGGGTTGGCTAATATTGCCCGTGCCGCCGACGATACAGATTTTCATGGTTTATATTCCTATATGCAATGCACTCGTGTGCAGAACCTTCAACGGTTCGCCACGTGAAAATGATTATCCATGTGCCACTTGTTGAGACTTGGCATCCATGGCATTGACGAGTTGTTCCATGTCTTCGGGGGTGAATTGTGCTTCATAGCAACGCAAAACGCCAACCTTATCTTCCCAAGTGGAAGAAATATCAGCGATTACATTCGGTTCGCGGGTGAAGTAGAAAGCTATCCCGTGAATTGAATGCCCATCGTAAGCCGAATCAATTTCGAGGTCGGAGGAGGCGATCTTGGTCAATCCCGCAAACATAACAGCTTCAGATGTCGCTAATCCCGTTTGGATGTGGTCACGATGTCCTTCGTAGGTTAGCCACGGATCGCAGGTAAAGATGAAGTCAGGCTTGAGCAGGCGGATGTATTTGAGCAGGTCACGGCGTACATCAAAGTAATCGTACTCGCCCGCATCGGGATAGCCGAGCCAGTACTGCTCTTTCACACCAACGATCTTCGCCGCTTCAAATTGGTCACGCTTGAGCGCCTGCGCCGCCTCTTCATTAGAAAGCGAATCGTTGACCACGCCCATCAGGTCGTTGGTGACGGTGAGGTAAATAATTTCCGCGCCGTTCTTTGCCAGTTGGGTGAGGATGCCTGCCGCGCCGATGTCATTATCATCGTAATGCGGTTGGATGCAGAGGATGCGTTTGGCAGAAAAAATATCGGGAATGGGAAGAATGGTTTCGATTGTCATGGTTGCCTTTCGACTGCAGACCGCCGACGTCTGATCGGTCGTCTGTGGTCATTTTATGTTGATAACTTTTCCAGTACTCGAACTTTCATATGCCGCGTCTACGACCTTCATGTTCATAAGCCCTTCCATGCCGCCGGGGTTTGGCGTTTGCTTTTTCTCAATACATTCAACAAAATATTTCAACTGGTCATCATACAAACTTTGCGGACAATGTTCCTTGCGCGGGAATTCAAAACCCGATTCGATCTCATCGAGTTTTTGTTCTTTTTCGTTGGGCAGAACCAATTTGGTTGGAAACAACTGCCCGAAACCATTCAATCCATACAACTGCGTCGCCGCTTCGGGACCATCCATGTGCGGCTGCCACCAGCCTGACTCAATGTATGACGTTGCACCGTTGTCCCATTCGACGATGATGATGCCTGTATCGTCCACATCGAAATCTTTATAATAGGTTCCGATCTTGGCGTAGACCGAAACGGGCTGTGGGTCGCCTAGTAAAAAGCGAGCCGTATCCAAAGCATGGATGCCCATATCTGCCATTGCGCCGCCGCCTGCAAATTGTTTTTGCGTGAACCAGCCCGAAGGTCCCCAATGGGTATGCACACCATAGCCTTTCGTGCGGATGATCTTGCCAAGTTTCGACGATTGTTCTTTGAGCCACAACACATCAGGGTCAAAGCGCCAGCAGTGCGCCACCATCAATGTTGCGCCAGATTTTTCTGCGGCAGCATTCATTTTCTCCGCTTCGGCGGCATTCATCGCCATGGGTTTCTCAACCATCACGTGGACACCTGCATTCAAAGCAGCAATTGTCTGTGGCGCGTGCAGGTAATTGGGCGTGGAAACCACTAATGCATCCACACCCCCATCTTTGAGCATAGCTTCAACATTTTCATATTGGCGTGTGATGCCAAAGCGTTTGCCAAACTCGATCATTGAGTCAGCTTTATGGTTTACAACAGCAGTCAATTCCAAACCCAGGTTTTGTGCCG
>JAFLCF010000219.1 GCA_017303735.1 Anaerolineae bacterium | reverse complement strand
GATGCGGCGTTGACTCGCTCTCTGATCGGCAAACAAGCCAAGGTTAAGGGAAGAGGCGATGGGCACGTCATGAAATTGAATGTAGGGGATACGAGTTCCATCGAGTTGTAAAATGGAAGCTGTGGAGTGCAGGTCGGATACAGAATATGCGGAGCGTCCGCTTTCGCTGGTGTGGCAGGGGCAGCGTTATGAAATTGCAGAAATTTTCTCGCGCTGGCATGGACCCGGTGAAAAAGGGTTTTGCGTGAAGACGGTGGAAGGTTTGGCTTTTGAATTAACGTACCAGGAAATTTCAGACGACTGGCACGTACAACCCCTATAAAAGGAGAATCAATGCAGGAAGTTAACTCAGTTCAACGACTCGCAAAACGTGTAGCAGGCTTGAAGCCCAGCGGTATTCGAAAATTTTTCGACATTGCCGCGACGATGAAGGATGTGATCTCGCTTGGTATCGGTGAGCCGGATTTCACCACACCGAAGCCGATCCTCGATGCGGGCATTCGCTCGCTTCAGAACGGCGAGACGCATTACACCTCGAACTCCGGCAAGATGGAACTGCGACAGGGGGTTGCTGACAATTTGAAAAAGCTTTACAACGTGAAATACAACCCAGCGACCGAAGTCATTGCAACTGTGGGTGTTTCAGAGGCGCTGTATCTCACGTTCACGGCTGTGCTCGAACCGGGCGATGAAGTCATCATCCCGACACCATGTTTTGTATCGTACCAAGCCGAGGTGATCCTTGCTGGCGGTGTGCCGGTGGAGATTCCCGCACGGCTTGAAAATAACTTCACTGTTGACCCGAACGACATCCGCAAAGCAATCACGCCGCGCACGAAGATCATTTTTATCGGGTATCCATCGAACCCCACCGGCGCTGTTGCTCCGCGTGAGGTGATGATCGAGATCGGCAAGATCGCGGAAGAATTTGACCTGCTTGTGGTCTCAGATGAAATTTACGACCGCCTCGTGTATGACTTTGAACATGTCTGCTTCCCAGCCTTGAGTGACAGCCTATGGAACCGGACTGTGTTGCTCGGCGGCTTCTCAAAAGATTATGCCATGACCGGGTGGCGCATCGGTTACGCCTGTGCCCCTGCGGACATTATCGCTGGCATGGTGCGCATTCATCAATACACGATCATGTCGGCACCGACCACCGCACAAGATGCCGCGATTGAAGCATTGAAATCTGGTGAGCCGCATGTACAGGAAATGGTCACCGAATATGATCGCCGCCGCCGTTTGTTAGTGGATGGATTGAACCGCCTCGGGCTGACGACCTTTGAGCCAAAGGGCGCCTTCTATACCTTCCCCAACATCCGCGCCTCTGGCATGGACGATGAAACGTTCGCCGAAAAATTATTGCGTGAAGAAAGTGTGGCTGTGGTTCCGGGCAATGCTTTTGGTCCCGGCGGTGATGGATTTGTGCGTATGTGTTACGCCACATCCTATGAGCAGATCGAAGAAGCCTTGCGCCGCATGGAACGCTTCATGAGCAGGCATGGGTAAGTTTAGTGATTGGTAATTGGTAAATTGGTACATTCGTAGGGACGGGCATTTCGCCCGTCCCTTTTTTTATCCGCCTGCGATCTTGGTTTTGTAGCCGAGCTTTTGCAGAACTTCTGCCATGCGCTGACGATGTTCCCCTTGAATTTCGATCATGCCATCTTTGACCGTTCCGCCGGTGCCACATTCTTGTTTGAGTTTCTTCGCAAGAGTCTTCAGATCCTCTTCGGTGAGGATGAGATTCTTCACTACCGAAACGACCTTCCCTCCCCTACCGCCGGATTCGCGATGCAAATAGGCAGTCTGTTGCTGGGGAGGTAATGATCGGGCGTGGGTAACAGTTTGTTCTTTCTTGCGTTGATCTCCATCAGAGGAAGACCAGACGGTGCGATTGTTATTAGACATATCGCCATTATAAATTCTCTTTCAACCCATTGGGGGATTTTTCAAAGAAACCGTTCAGGTATACTGGGTCAACTTAATATTATATAGAAGGAGACTTTATCATGATCGACAAAAAAGCAGTTTTCCCCGAAGGTGCAACCATTTTAGGAGCCTACTCCCCCGGGCTAATCAGCGGTGGATTTTTATTCATTGCCGGTCAGGTGGGGCGTGCGCCTGATGGCACATTAGGAGCGACCATCGAAGAACAAGCCAAACAGACGATTGAAAATATGGGCGCCATCCTTCGCGCCGCCGGCTGTGACTATAAAGATGTGGTCAAAGCCACGGTCTATATCACCAAGTCTGAATATTTTCTGCCATTCAATACGATCTACTCCGATTATTTCCCCGAACCCCGCCCGGCGCGTGCCACGGTCCTCTCCCAATTAGTGGACCCCGCTCTCCTGATCGAGATCGAAGCCATCGCAAAACTACCCTAAATAATTCAGACCACAGACGACGGACGATAGACCATGGTCAGTGGTCCATCGTCTATCGTCTATTCACCGGAGCCACACATGAATCTTCCATTCATCTACATCCTTCAATCGCATTCATCGCATGTCATTCCAGATTTACAAAAACGCTACGAAAATCGCTATCGGGTTCAAGGCGCAGGCTCCGGCGCGGATGCATTAACGTCCCTGCAAAAGCACCGCGAAAACAACGAGAATGTAGCGCTTCTTGTAGTGGACCAATCCCTGCCCGATATGCCCGGCACAGACTTTCTTGCCAAAGCCGCCAACTTCTTCCCCGAAGCACGAAAAGTATTGTTCGCACAGGCAAAGGATACCGAGTCCGCAATTACCGCGATTAACCAATTGGGTATTCATTATTATCTCGTCCAGCCGTGGCAGGAAGCCTATACTTCAAAAATAGACACTCTGCTCGAAGACTGGCGCGCGGCGATCCAATTGCCTTACATGTACGTCAAAGGCATCATGGACACGCACATGGCGCGCATCCGCGAAGACTCGAACCTGCATGTTGCGGCAGAGATCGTTGCCCTCTCCGGCGTCAGCGACTTGATGGTGGTCACTGATAACGGCACCTTTGTCGGCGTGCTCTCTGAAGGCGACATTCTCCGCGCAGCATTGCCCGATATTGATGAGATCGTCGAAGAAGGCGGCACGCTCGAATCAGCTTATCAAGTCTTCCTGCGTCGTGGTTCGGATTTATCCAACCGCCCCATCGCCCCGCTTATCATCCGCGAGCCGATCACCTTGCAGCCCGAAGACCACGTTGCCAAAGCGACTGCCATTCTCATCAGCAAACAGATTCGCTTGCTGCCCGTCGTCAAAGACGGACGTTTACTCGGCACCGTCTCTCGCGCCAATATCTGTGAAGCCGTCATCGGGACTCTCTAACATGGCAGAGATGATCCCCACTCGTCGCGTCATCACTGAAGCCGAAGCAACGAACAAAAAACTCGGTCATGAAAACCTGGGCTTCCTTTCGCTTTCACATGGCTTCCTGCCCATCGAACAGCCGCGCCTTGCTTTGCCAAAGTCTCATCAAGTGTGGGATGAAGTCGCTGCAGAGTTACCGGAACTTTTCCGCACTCTCGGCTTGCGCCACCGTTTGGATGAAATGCCAATTCTCGATGCAAGTGAAGCGTCCCTTCCTGATAATGATCTCTATCGCGCCGCATCCATTCTGGGTATTTTCGCGCATACCTATCATTATGTAGAACCGAAAGCCTACACAGCCGTGCCCGACTCTGTGCTCATTCCGTGGGCAGAGGTCAGTCGGCGTTTGCATCGCCCTGCCCCGCACTTATCCATTATTGACCTCAACATCTACAACTGGCGTCTCATCGACCCAAAAGGTCCCCTTGTGATGGAGAATATGCAATTGTTGATTCCCATCGTCGGCAATGGAGACGAGTGTCGCTTTCAATCCACACCGAATGAGATCGTTGCCCGCTTCACGCCGCTGATCGACATGGTCATCCGCGCGCAAGAAGCTGTGGTAGCCGATGACCGCCTCGCGCTTAAACGCGAGCTGACTCTCCTCTCAGACTCCTTCAACGAACTGACCTATTCTTCCTTCATGAAGGTCAACCCCAACGCCTATCACCCACTCTACGTGGACCCGGTCGTTTGGGGCAAGACCGTTGCACCCATTGCAACACCTTATCAAACCGGCACCTCCATCCCCGGACCCAGCGGCACCGCCCTGCCCAACTTCACCCTCATGGATATTTTCTTTGGGCGCGGCACCTATGGCACCAACATCGGTCATGAAACCGACCGCATCCGCGCCTGGTTCCCGCCGCATTGGCAAGCCTTCCTCAATGCGGCTCAAGAGATATCCGTCCCTGAATACGTGCGCAACGTAGACGATGCCGAACTCACCGGCTTATTCCAACAAGCCATGGATGCTTATTCCGGCGAGACCGGTCTGCTCGGTCGTCATCGTCTCAAAGCGTATGGCTTCCTCGATCTTTCATTCAAAGCAGGTCGCAGCCGCACACTGGGTGGTTTCGACGGCGGCTTCGAAGATCGTCTTTGGGATCGCATGGACGATGAACTCGAAAAGGCGCGTCAGGAACGTTATGTCAAAACACCTGCCACTTGTCATTTCGTGCGCGTCAAAAAAGTGGAGCCGCTTACAAAAGATGGCATCATGCCAGCCAATCGTGTCGTGTTGGATACGACCGGCACCGGCTTAAGATATCAGCCCGGGGACCGCTGCGCAATTCTTCCGGAGAATGATCCGGAACTTGTCCAAAAAACCTTGGATGCACTGCACGCCACCGGCGACGAGCCCATCCCGCTCAATGCGGTTTGGCGCACCGCCGTTCAACTGCGTGATGGTCATCAGACTTCGGTCATTTTGTCGCTGCGCACGCTGCTCACCTTTGGTCGCATTCGTCCGATAACGCGTTACATCGCGAAAATTTTATATGAAGTGACGCACAACGAAACTTTGCATCGCATTCTCGAAGCGCGCGCCGAAGACCAATGGGAATTGTGGGATTTGCTCAACGTGCTCAGCCAAGGCGGCTTCAACCCCAAGCGTTTGTGGAAAGCCACGCTCGGCGAACGCGAACACATCACGCGCATTGTGCCGCCCGAAACCTTCCGCACCTATTCGATCTCTTCTGTGCAAGCGGATGACGCCGCGAACGAACTTCACCTCACCATCGGCGGACTCATCTACCAGACTCCCAACACCGACGTGTCACGCGCCTCACTCCGCGCCGGAACCTGCTCTGCCTACCTCAGCCGACTCGGCGCTGCAAGTGATTCGCATCCACGCCGCGTTTCCATCAAAGTGATTCATCCGCCACGCTTCAGCCTGCCTGCGGATATCAACAAACCGGTCGTCATGTTCGCGGGTGGTTCAGGCATCGCGCCCTTCCGCAGCATGTTACAAGCGCGGACGGGCGGTGAGAATTGGTTATTCTTCGGCACCCGTTCACGTGCCGAGTTGTATTACGAAAATGAATGGCAGGCATTGGTTGCAGCCGGTCAATTGAATCTGCAAGCCGCTTTCTCACAAGAAGATATTCAACTCAAAGTGAGTAAAAGCAAATTCACCTTCCCCAAAGGCAAGCGTGGACATATCGATTCGGTGATGCTCTCGCCAGAAATGAAAGACAACCTTTGGGAGTTGATTCAAGGGGACGCATTCTTCTATATCTGCGGGCGCACCGGCTTTGCCAAAACCGTCATGGACACCATGCAAAGCATTATCAAAGAACGCGTCGGTGAAGAAAAGGGACGCGAGCTGTTCTATCGTCTCGTCGGTGAAGACCGTTATTTGCAAGAAGTCTTCACCACGTATGGCGGCGCGCAATTCGAGCAGGAAAATATCTACCCCGCTTCTGAAGTTGTGCTGCACAACAATCCCGAAGATGGACATTGGTTCATCGTCAACGGGCGTGTTTATGATGTCAGTGAATTTGCTCATTTGCATGCAGGCGGATTGAAGATCATTCAATCCTATGCCGGTATGGATGCGACCTTCTCGTATAAAAAAGTGCAACACGATGTCAACCCCGAAGTGGACTCACTCCTCGGCATGTACCAACTCGGCGCAGTTCGCCGTTTGAACTTCGGCTCCAGCGGGGGCATCGCCATCACCCCGCGCGGACTTCAATTCGTCTCGCTCACGGAACTGTACCAAACCTGGGTGCGCTTCCTCTACACCGTCGTTGAAATGGAAGATGCCCTCATCAACGATTACAGCATCCGCAACGAACAAGTGACTCACGACGAAGTCCGCGGCAAACCGCGTGCTTCGCTCTACCGCACGCAAGTGCTGCTCAGCACCCACGAACGCTTCCTGCGTGAATACCTCACCAAAGCCAGCGGACGTCCGCTTGAGTATCTCTGGTCACTCACCAGCGGACTTTGTTCCAACCAGCAAGATCACCGTTGGATTAGTCAGGCAATCGCCGCCATCGAAGCAGAGTCTGCTTCGCAACATGCGAAATCCATTGGCAAAGACACCTTGGACGTGCTCGATACCCTCAGCACCGACGAACTCCCCCGCCTCGAACGTCTCACCGACAGCCTCGCCCATGCAGATCGCGAGTTCCTCAAACAAATGAAGTTGACCTTGCGTAAAGGCGTGCAAGTCTTTGAGAAGTATGAAGGTAACACGCTCAATTACGGAAAAGAAGAATTGATTGAGATCGCGCAATCTCTGCCAAAGGTCTTGGAGAAGTATTACGAAGAGTTAAAGCCTATGTTGGTGTAATAGGTTTCACAGCATGAAGAAATTCTCTATCGAAGAAGACTACCTCGGCGAGTTCGTGGACCCGGTCAACTACGACCTGGAAGTTGGCGGCGATGACCCGTCTCATCAGTTTTACATTGACCTTGCCAAGCAAGTCGGTGGAAAGACTCTTGAA
>JAFLCF010000218.1:2779-6909 GCA_017303735.1 Anaerolineae bacterium | reverse complement strand
CATCCTTGCGCTCAAAGCCGCTGGGAAAAATATCGTCGGCTTGCAAGTTGGCGACCCGGATTTTGGCACGCATCCCGCCATTGCTGAATCTGCATTCCAAGCCATGCAAGCCGGGCAGACCCATTATGGTCCATCCACTGGAACACTTGAATTGCGCAAAGCTATTGCCGCCAAACTTCAACGCGATGAAGGCGTGGACTATGACCCTGCTTCAGAAATTCTCGTCACGCATGGCGGTATTCACGCTTATTACACAGCCATGCAATCCATTTTGAATCCCGGTGATGATGTGCTGATTCCGGATCCATCCTGGGCGACGCATTCCAACATGGCGGTCATGCTGCGTGGAAATGTGATCCGCATCCCTGCTCCCGCCGAAAATGGGTTCATCCCTCAATTCGATTCGTGGCTGAAAGCGTTAACTCCCAAAACCCGAGTCATCGTCCTCAACTATCCCTCCAACCCAACTGGCGCATTCCCTTCGCGTGAGTATCTACAAAAACTGCAAGACTTTGCAAAGGAACACAATCTGTGGATTGTCAGCGATGAAGTCTACGGAAGTTTATATTACGAAGGCAAACCTACTTCTGCCGCAGCCATTGAAGGCGCCAAAGAACGGACTATATTAGTGAATAGCTTGTCCAAGTCTTATGCTATGACAGGCTGGCGAGTAGGCTTTTTGGCGGCACCAGCACCTGTGATTCAAAATGCCTTGAAAGCCGGGCAGAATTCCATTACTTGTGTGGCTCCCTTCATTCAAAAAGCCGCCGCCTTCGCTTTGACCGACCCGAAGATTCAAGAAGTCACCGCCGAGATGCGCGCCGCCTATGGACGCCGTCGCGAGTTGGTTATTCGCCTCTCACATGAACTCGAAAGCGATAGGGTGAAGATCATCCCACCGCAAGGCGCATTTTACTTCTTCCTTGACCTGCGGGCATTGAACATGTCTTCTGTAGAAATGTGCGAAAAGATTCTGGATGAAGAAGGCGTGGGACTCGTGCCCGGCTCCGCGTTTGGTGAGCAGGGCGAAGGCTTCATCCGCATGACGATTGCCGCTTCAGAAGAAGATGTAGAAGCTGGCTTTCGGAAGATCGTGAACTGGGCAGAAAGACAGTAATCAATTATCAGTAGGGGCGGGGTCTCCCCGCCCAATGGAGTCATTATGAAAGTATCCTTCCAAGGCGAACCCGGCGCGTATAGCGAGCAAGCGGTTTTCAATTATTATGGCAAAGAGGTTGAAACAGTTCCATGTGAATCGTTTGATGTGATGTTCGAATCTGTGATTTCTAGCAAGAGCGATGCGGCGCTGGCTCCCATTGAGAATTCATTGGCGGGCAGTATTCATCAGAATTACGATCTGCTCTTGCGTCATAATTTACATATCGTGGGGGAGTATTTCTTGCGCGTGCGGCATTGTCTGATTGCAAACCCCGGCGTGAAGAAAGAAGATATTAAGAAAGCCATCAGCCATCCGCAGGCGTTGGGTCAGTGTGCGGCATATTTGCGAGATAGAGGTATTAAACCTGAAACGGTATACGATACGGCGGGCAGTGTGAAAATGCTCAAAGAGTCTGGTGCGAAAGATGTGGCAGCAATTGCTTCAAATCGCGCGGCAGAATTGTATGGCATGCAAATTCTGGAAGAAGGCATTGAAGATAACCAGGAAAACTTTACGCGTTTTCTCGCTGTCCAACGAGAAGCAGTTGTCCCGAAGGAAGAGGCGAAGACTTCCATCGTGTTTACGTTGAAAAATGTCCCCGGTTCGTTGTTCAAGGCGATGTCTGTTTTTGCGCTTCGTGATATCGACCTGACCAAGATCGAGTCGCGCCCATTGCAGGGAAGTCCGTGGGAATATCTTTTCTATATCGATTTCATTGGTTCGACCCAAAACGAAACTGTGCAGCGTGCCTTAGATCATTTAGGGGAATATGCTGTGATGTTACGAGTGCTGGGGTCGTACCCGCGTTTCAAAGGATAATAAAAAATCTCCGCAACTTGCGGAGATTTTTTCGTTTAGAAGATGTAGGGGATAAGACGCCAGGTTTTGGATTGATACTCTTCCCATTCCTTGCCAAATTCTTGATGCATCATTTTTTCTTCTGCAAAGACACGCCAGATCAAAACACCAGCCAATGCGAGGACGGTGAGGATGCTGATCAGGGAACGGAAGGTGAGCGAGATGCCCGTGAAAAAGAGAAGGATGCCCAGATAGCGTGGATGGCGAATCACTTGGTACGGTCCGCTTTGGATGAGTTTGTGATCTTTCTGCAAAGTGACTTCGATGCTGAATTGCTTGGCGAGATATTTTTCGCCTGCTTGCATGAGAACGAAACCGGGAACGGCGATGATCAAGCCAATATAGCGGACAAGGTTTTCTACGTTCAGAATTCCAAATGAACTACTATCTGATGATGGCGCGAGAATCACGATGCCGAGACTGAAGAGTTGAATCAAGATCAAGTCTATTTTGCTGGTGGGAGCATCGCTTTTGCGATGCTCTTGGTTTTGCCCTACTCGTGGATTATAGATCAACGAAAATATCTGCAAGATGAAAATGACAATGACATACGCTATGCGGGCGGGGTTCTCGAAAAATGCAGGAATGTGTCCAAGCCCCCAACCGAGGAGGGGAAGCCCAATGAAAATGATGGTGCCTGCGAGCAGGGCAAGGAAGAAGCGGGGGAGTGATTTCATATTGTTTTATTCCTTTTTGGATTTGGCAAAAGTATAAATGATTCTACTTGACAAAACAGAAAATGTGTTCTAAAATACTTGAAAATAGTAACCATTCAGTTACATATAGGAATTTATGAGACGAGACGTATTTCAAGCCATCGCAGACCCAAACCGACGCGCCATTTTGGCATTGCTTTCGCAGCAGAGATTGACCTTGAATGGCGTTGCCGAGAATTTTCGCATCAGCCGCCCGGCAGTGTCGCGACATATCAAGATATTGAAGGAATGTGGGTTGGTGGTTGTCATCCCACAAGGACGTGAACGTTTTGTAGAAGCCCGCTTTGATAAGTTGGGTGAAGTAAGCGATTGGATCGAAAAGTATCGTCAAATTTGGGAAGATAGGTATAACCGCCTCGATGATTTATTGGAAAAAATGAAAAAGGAGAAATGACATGCCCACAAAAAATAAAGTCAACGTAACCGCCGAACCCGGCAAGCAGGAGGTGTTCATCACCCGTGAATTCGATGCACCGCGTGAACTCGTTTACAAAGCGCACATTGACCCGAAACTGTATGTGCAATGGCTGGGTCCGCATGGTTATGAAATGATTCTCGAAGAGTTTGAACCAATCAATGGTGGCAAGTATCGTTACATTCACAAGGACAAGAATGGGAATGAGTATGGTTTTCACGGCACATTCCATGAGATGTCTGAAGAGTTAATGATCCAAACCTTTGAGTTTGAAGGCATGCCCGAACGCGGACATGTTTCCCTTGAAACCATGCACTTGGAAGAACTTCCAGGTGGTCGTACCCGAATTATTATTCACTCGGTTTACCAGTCAGTGGAAGATCGTGATGGCATGGTGCAGTCTGGCATGGAAAAAGGCGTGCGCGAAGGCTACGAACGACTAGACGACATTCTGGCAGCGAAAGAGTAAAGAATGAAAGACTTAAGAATGGATCAAATTTCATCTACCAGTTCATTATTGGCAATTGGCGCATCTGTTGCAGTTTTGGTATTGCTGGCTGGTTTGCATTACCTCAGCCCAGAATTTAACCCCGCCTGGCGCATGGTCAGTGAATATGCAAATGGAAAATATGCTTGGGTATTGTCATTGATGTTTTTCTTGTGGGGTGCAGGCTCATGGGCGTTGGCATATGTACTCTTCCCACACTTGCAAACCACAATGGGAAAGATCGGTCTGATATTTCTTGTCCTGGCAGGGATTGGTGAAGCCATGGCAGCCGTATTTGACATAAATCACAAACTGCACGGTTTGTCTGCAATGATTGGAATTCCAAGCTTGGCTATTGCCGCTATGTTAATCAGCCTGACTCTTGTTCGCACCGAGTCATGGTCAATGGCGAGGACCTCACTGTTATGGACGGCGAATTTGACATGGGTGAGCATTCTTCTTATGGGAATTGCTTTTGCGGTCATGATGGCGACA
>JAFLCF010000218.1:0-2769 GCA_017303735.1 Anaerolineae bacterium | reverse complement strand
GAATGCTGAAGTTGTGACGACTTTACCAAAAGGTGTCATTGCATTGGTAGGCTGGGCAAATCGTTTCTTGATCTTTGTATATTGCTCCTGGGTAATCACAGTTGCCTGGCTGGCGATCAAGTTGAATCCATAAAAAATTGGACTACAATTTAAATTAAATAATCTTTGTTTATAGGTAAAAGGAGTTCCCATGCGAAAACTGATCGTACATCAATTTATTACATTAGACGGCGTCATACAAGCGCCCGGCGGCAAGGATGAAGATACCGACGGCGGCTTTGCTCACGGCGGCTGGACCATTCCCTTCTGGCACGATGATATCGGAATGCGTTTCTCGAAAGCCATGGAAACCGCCGATACCCTTTTGCTCGGGCGTAAAACCTGGAAGACTCACGGCGACGCCTTCGAGCCTTTGCCGCCCGAAGAAAATCCCTTTGGCAATGTCAAAAAATATGTCGTTTCCACCACGCTCACATCTTCGGCGGCGTGGAGCAACTCCACCATCATCAGCAGCAATGTCGTTGAAGAGATTCGTAAACTCAAGAACCAACCCGGCAAAGACATTCTCTCGGATGGCAGCAGCGTATTAATGCACACTCTCATCGAAAACGATCTGGTGGATGAATTCTTTTTGCACGTCTACCCGTTGGTGTTTGGCAACGGTAAAAAATTATTTCCAGATGGGAAGCATGTAAAGTTGAAGTTGATCGAATCCGCGCCTCTTCCTACGGGTGTGGTGTATCAACACTACGAGCTGATTCGTTAACCCAAGCCGGATTCTGCCAATGACTGCCCAAACCTTTCTCGAACGATTGAAGGCACTTCGTTCGCCCGCGGTTGCCAAATCGCACAGTCATCTGGCTTCGGAGGATGGTGCAATTTTAGGCGTGCGCATGGGACAGGTCTTTGCGTGGGCGAAAGAATTCAAGGACATGGAGTTGGATGAAGTCGAAGCGATGCTGGAAAGTCCCATTCACGAGATGCGAGTCGGCGCGGTCAGTATCATGGATTTTCAGGCACGCAGTAAAAAAACAACGGATGCCCGCCGAAAGGAACTCTTCGACTTGTACATCCGCCGCCATGACCGAATCAACACCTGGGACTTGGTTGATCGATCTGCTCCGTGGGTGGTTGGCAGTTATCTCATCGACAAGCCGCGCAAGATCTTGTACAAGCTAGCAAAGTCGAAGATGATGGCTGAACGGCGGACGGCGATTGTCAGCACGCTATTCTTCATTGGCAAAGGTGATGTTGATGATGCCTTCAAACTGGCGGAGATCATGCTATATGACAAAGAGGATTTGATACACAAGGCAAATGGCTGGGCATTGCGCTTTGCAGGTGACAAAGACCGCAAGCAGTTATTGAAGTTTTTGGATAAATATGCCGCCGATATGCCACGCGTCACATTGAGATATGCAACTGAAAAGTTTGATAAAAAGCAACGTGAGCATTATTTGAAACTAAAAGATCAGGAATAACTAACTGCATGAATCAATATCTCGTCCTATTACGCGGAATCAATGTCGGTGGCAAGAACATCATCAAAATGGTGGACTTGAAAGCCAGTTTTGAAGAGATGGGCTTTTCGAATGTGGTCACCTACATTCAAAGCGGAAATGTCGTGGTTCAGTCTGAAGAAAAAGATAAAGCCGCGTTGACGACAAAGATCGAAAAGGGACTATCCAAGCGCTTCAACTTTGTGGCAAAGGTAGTGGTGATCTCTCAAAAGGAATTGGCTAACATTATTAAGTCTGCGCCGGAGGAATTTGGCAAGGAAGAGAAGAAGTTTCGGTACGATGTCATTTTCTTGAAGGAGCCGCTGACACCCAAGGAAGCGATGGAAAGCGTAAAAGTCCGCGAGGGTGTGGATGCGGCTCATGCAGGCAAACAGGCGCTTTATTTTTCACGTCTTATCAGCCGGGCTTCGCAAAGTTATCTCACAAAGATTATTGGTATGCCGGTGTATCAGAATATGACCATCCGCAATTGGAATACGAGTACGAAATTATTGGCACTTATGGAAGGACAAAATGGCGAAAACTAATTTTCAATCGATTGATGAATATATTGCAGAATGTCCGCCAGAGTCGCAGGACTATATGCAACAGATACGAAAGTTGATTCGTTCTCTTGTGCCGGATGCGAAGGAAAGAATCAGTTATCAGATTGCGGCGTTCGAGCGGAACGGCAAGAATATCATCCATTTTGCGGGGTGGAAAAAGCATGTGTCGCTGTACCCGGTTCCGGCGGGGAGTGAGGCGTTCGAACGTCAAATTGCAAAGTATGTGGACGGCAAGGGAACGCTCAAGTTTGCGCTCGATGAGCCGCTTCCGCTTAAGTTGATTGAACGAGTTGTCAAATTGCATTTAGCAGTAAATAAGAAACAGACCAAAGGAGATTGAAATGACCAAGATCACCCCGTTTTTATGGTTCGATACACAGGCTGAAGAAGCGATGAATTTTTATGTGTCGCTGTTCAAGAATTCAAAGGTGTATAACATTTCACGTTCACCCAGCGGACAGGCTTTCACGGTTGCTTTTGCATTGGATGGGCAGGACTTCATCGCCTTGAATGCAGGACCGCAGTTTAAGTTTAATGAAGCGGTGTCGATGTTCGTGAATTGCGAAGATCAAAAAGAGGTGGATTATTTTTGGAATGCATTAACTGCCGATGGGGGCGAGGAATCGATGTGCGGTTGGTTAAAGGACAAATATGGGCTTTCATGGCAGATCGTGCCCAAGCAGTTGAATGAGTTGATGAATGAC
>JAFLCF010000217.1:2815-6945 GCA_017303735.1 Anaerolineae bacterium | reverse complement strand
CTTTTTCAGTTTTGACGTACGCTCCATCACACAGCATGATGACGGGGTTATCGTAAAAGAAGTGATAGTCTGCGAGCCATTCATCTTTCACAGACTGTCCATATCCATCCAAGGGATAATGCGGCGAGATGTTAAACGGAAAAGCGTTCAAGCCTTTGAAAAAAGATGTGCCCACCGCATTCAAATCTTTCGAGGTGAGGATGTTCGGTCCGCACAAGATGGCACCTGTGCTAAACCCGACATAAGGGAAGCCAGACTGAATGCGTTTTTGTAGGAAAGGCATCACTCCGCTGGCGTGTAAACGGTGATTGAGCAAAAAGGTATTCCCGCCCGGCACATAAACCACCTGCGCATCACGAATGATAGACTCGATGGTCTTTTGGGTCATCAACTCGGTGTTGACCGTTTTAAACTCTGCCAACCCTTTAAAGGCATCTTCGGTCATCTCCAGCCAGCGTTCGGCATACAAAGAAGCCAATGGTAAATATGCAATGGTTGGCTCTTCTTTCCCTTCTACATATGGGCGGCAAGCTTCGACGATAGCGTCAATGTCCCTTTCGCCGGGGGATGAGAAGAGATGGAGGTTGGATGGCATGATGGGATTGTATCAAAGATGTAGGGGCGGGGTGACCCCGCCCCTACATGATTATTTACCTAATTTTCCCAAAATCACTTTTCTCAACTCCGCCTGCACGGAGTCCCATGCCTGCTCCGAGTTGACCACGACCCAGCGCTTCGGCTCGGCGTTGACCATTTCCTGATACCCCGCACGGACTCTGCGATGAAATTCGACCGTATACGCATCCATGCGATTCCACTCGACTTCGTTTTGGGTCTTGCGCTTCAAACCAACCTCCACATCCAGGTCAAGCAAGATCGTTAGGTCAGGCGTCAGCCCGCCCGTGGCATATTTAACCAACGCACGAACCTCATCCAAGTTTTGCTGATGTCCGTAGCCTTGATACGCAATGGTCGAGTCATAATAACGGTCTGAGATGACGATCTCCCCATCGGCGAGCCGTGGCTTGATGACCTGTTCCACGATCTGGGCACGTGCCGCTTGATAAAGCAGAGTCTCCGTGCGCGGATGCATCTCGGCGTTCTTCATATCATGCAGCACATCGCGAATCTGCTCGCTGATGGACGTCCCGCCGGGTTCGCGGGTTGGGAAGACGGTATGTCCCTTCTCGCGCAGAAATTCTACGAGATGAGGAATGTGGGATGTTTTGCCCGAGCCTTCGGGACCTTCAAGAGTAATGAACATAGTTTATCCGTAGGGACAGGGCTTGCCTCTGTCCATTTGTTTTTATTTCCCAACATAATAATACAAAAAGGGCGAGCGTGAGGGTCGCACCTACAAATCAATCATGATAATCCCCAACATAAAATTCAACTTGAATATTATCAAAGTCACGGAAGCAGACATATTCTTCCTTCCCATCCGGGTCAAATTCAATGCCCGCTGTGGAAATACCGAACTCTGCCAAGGTCACCATCAACTCTTCCAACTGTTTGCGCGAATCGACGGAGAAAGCAAAGTGGTCGAGCCCAATTCGGTTTTCATCAAAATGATCATTGGGGATCGGTTTATGCGGCGCGCGCTGAAACGCCAGCAAAAAATTATCGCACGAGATCCAGCGGATATTTTCATTCCCACCGCCGATCTCCACACCCAGAATACGCCGATAAAACATATCCGACCGGTCTGGGTCTGCTACGGTCAAAATGATGTGATGAATTCCGCGAACTTGTTTTGGCATTTTAGGCTTCCTTTTTATTGTGAAATTTTCGGAATGATAACTGATATCCAATATGCCTTTCCATCAGAAATAACAAAAGGCTCTGGACTATTTACAATTTTCCATGCGAAAAATAGTTCGGCACCAACAATTTCTTTTTCTAGAACATCGGCGATTTCATATCCAAATTCATCCGCAGGCCAAATGATTTCAGGGTGAATTGTTGTTTGATTTTGAAAGTATTCTGTCTTTTCATAGGGAACAGCATATAGATAACCAATTGTTGGAATATATTCCCGTCCTTCAACGCCTGCCCCTGAAGCCAAAAAATCTACTAAACCAGCAATATCTGCATAGCTGAGGTTTGTAAATCCATTCTCGTCTATCAAATTACTACAACTTTTATTCAGCAAACTTATTCTTATGTAATCAAAGGCATAATTTTGGTGCTCATTGCAATGTGTGAAGAAGTTAGTTTCTCGAAATTTTTCAAGCAATAACATCAAATCGCTCTGAGGCAAATATCCATCAAAAACTTTTCGACTGCCATCTGACTCGTAATTTACCCAAACAATATAGCCGTCGCCCCATATTCGGAAAGCAGGTATATAGTTATAGTCAACATCATAGCGGCGTTCATAAGAAATCACAAGTACATCAGAGGATTTGTCCCATTCAATCTTTGGGTTTTCATTTTTGAATTTGGAATCAATAAAAAGAATAAAACCTACAACGAGAAACACAATGATTATTAAGATATTGGGTAATTTTCTATTCATAATTTCCTCCTTTGAATCAAATAAGGGCGCAGCAATGCTGCGCCCTTACCCGAATATTTATTCTCTAAATATCCTTACATGCCGCCTCGGTTCTTTGCCATACGAGTGAGAAACCAATTCGGCGTCACGCGCCATTTCGTGTTGCAGGCGGCGCACGAGCGAAGGTCCCGGCGGCAGGTCAATGAAACGTTCGCCGTTCAAGACCGCGCTGATGGCTTGCTTCGCCTGATCGCGAATGTCTTCCATATTGTCGCGCTGCACGTGCTCGGTCAGGCTGTACAAGTCGCTGATGAACTGCTCGGTCTGTGAAACCGAATTCGCGCGCAGCACATAGATCGGCATGCCACGTGCTTCAGCATCCATGATGGTGTGTTCGCGGTTACGATAATACGTGCGCAGCGTCACCAGCACATCGGCTTCGGCGGCATCGGTCACAACAACGGCAGGCACACCCAGTCGCTTCGCAGCTTGTTGGAGTCGATTCCGCGCCACGCCATAGGCAAAGATGCGGATGGTCTGCAACTTTGCGCCAACGTTCGGAACCTGACTCGGCGTAGGTGAATGTTCGACGGGTTGAGTGGCAGGCTGTCTACGAGTCCGAAGCGGGGTCTTCGTCGGCGCCTCCGTTCTGGACTTTGGAGCGGGTGCGGCTTTCTCGATCTTGATCTCACCCGTTTCATCGCGCGTGCGTACTTCCGGTGGGATGGGCGCGTCGCGCAACAATGAGTCAACTGCACTCATGATGTCGGTGTGAACCGTGAAGCGGTCGCGAGTTTGGATCTCGATCAGTACGTCAAAGGTTGGCGGAGCACGGCGTTCGAGCACGGTCTTCTGCGTACCACGACGGCGAGCTTCTTCATCCGAAAGGGTCACGGCTTCGATGCCGCCCACGAGATCGCTCAACGTTGGGTTGAGCAAAAGATTATCGAGCGTTTGTCCATGTGCTGTGCCAATGAGTTGCACACCACGTTCGGCGATGGTGCGAGCAGCAAGGGCTTCGAGCTCACGCCCGATCTCGTCGATGACGATCACTTCGGGATTGTGATTCTCTACGGCTTCGATCATCACCTCATGCTGAAGCATCGGCTCGCGGACTTGCATGCGGCGTGCCTTGCCTACTGCCGGATGCGGCACATCGCCATCGCCACCGATTTCATTCGATGTATCGACGATGACCACGCGCTTGTTCTCAGCGAGGATACGGGCGGCTTCACGCAAGAGTGTCGTCTTCCCAACGCCTGGGCGACCAAGAATCAAAACAGATTTACCCGATTCGATCAGGTCTTGGATGATATCCACAGTGCCATACACGGCACGACCGACACGACAGGTGAGCCCGACGATGGCGCTGCGTCGATTCTTGATGGCAGAGATGCGATGAAGCGTGCGCTCCATGCCTGCGCGGTTATCGGCATCGAAGGTACCGATACGCTCGGTGATATGGTCGATCTCGGCGCGGGTGATCTCAGTATTTAGCAGGGCGATCTCACCATCCACAAAACGCGCGGTGGGAATGCGCCCAAGGTCAATGACGATCTCAAGCAGCTTGTCGCTGTTATTTGCCTTCTCAACCGCATGGCGAATATTTGAAGGCAAAACATCCAACAGGGCT
>JAFLCF010000217.1:0-2732 GCA_017303735.1 Anaerolineae bacterium | reverse complement strand
AGTGGCGTGAAAAGTCAAAGGGAAGGAATATATCGGCTCGCGTAAATACAAAAGACGCGGCTTGTCTTAAGGGTGAAAGAGGGGGAAGTTGAAAAGGATCATGATGGTGTACCTGCCTTTCGGGGGTGTCACGCGCAGAGTTTCGCGTGTCAGGCATCCTGTGCCGTTGGTTATGTAGTGGCAAGTGCTATTATAGCAGGTGCGCGGTTAACACTTTGTTAGAGATCCGTGTTAATTTTGTGGATTTGTCTGACGAATTTCAATGGCTACCGCCAGTTTTTATCCGACCAGTTCGGTGCGATATTGTTTTGTTGATTCGCAGACTGTCCATATAAGCTTCCCTGATGCCAATTCTTCAAGACCAGGTACGCAATTGGCATGCTAATGCCCAAGCCCGATAAGCGGATCTGCTTTCCGCTCGTTTGGTGCAGAGCTACATAATAATGTTTGCCATTCCGGCTTTGGGTATACCCAAGCTGAATAAATTTGATCTCATCTGCCCGCAGTGATTTCTCGCTGAAGAGATATTTCAAGTTGAGCGTGTTGCCTTCCAACGAAACCATGCGCGGAATGGACAATGCCATCCCGCCGATCATAATTGCAATAAAGAAAAAGATCGCCAGCGGCATTAAGGACGGAAGGCTGACATCAGAAGACGAATTCATGATAGCAAAAAAAACTGCCACCATGCCGCCTAGAATCAGCAGAATCACAAACGCCATCATCACAAAAGGCAGGAACCCGCGCCGCATCTCGCCAAATTCCTGCGGGCTAAACAGGTCTGGGCGTTTCGCTCCGATGAAGTCTATGATCTGTTCGTAGCCGGGCAAGCCCGAGCTAGGGTGAACCGTCACATCCCCATCGTGATCATGTAATTTAATCTCATATCCTCTACCCGAGACGCGGTCAATCTCCGTCCAGCGCAAGGTTCGTGAGCCAAAAATATTTTGCGCGGTGATTTCATCATCGCTGAGGATCACTTTGGCAGAATTCGCCACAAAGATCAAACCGAAGATGAACAATCCAAATGCCGCGACAGGGAGAATGAACGTGGCATCTTCTAAACCAGTGCTGAATACAATACCACCGATCAGCACCAGAAACATAACCACGATCACGACCACAATAGCGGGTGAGTTTTTGTAAACACGAGGCTCGTTCATAATTCTCCTACTTTATTTGGATATACGCGGATGATCCCAACCGGTCTCAATAATACCCATGATTGTAATTCCAAATTCATAGCCTGCCTCCCTTGAATTCCCCATCGCCTGTATAATTGAAAGATGTCTATGCCCGAAGACCCAATTCAATCTGCCGAAACTCCCCAGCAGAATGAAACCCCAATCCCGGCACCCATCCGCCGCAGACGTGTCACCCGTCGTTCGCACATCCCCACCGATGCAGAAGGACAGGCAGAGTTAATTGCATCGCTTGCGCGCCGTGCCTATCCATCCATTGAGTTGTTCGTCTTCTCATTGGTCTGTGGCGCGATCCTCGGGTTGGGCTATCTGCTCGATTCACAAGCTGTGTTATTGCTAGGCATCTTGGTCGCTCCACTCATGACGCCCTGGGTAGGGTTTTTACTCGCCGTCCTTAGTGGTTCGATTCGCTTTATGTTTGAAACACTGATGGCATTGCTCATCAGCCTTATTTTTGTATTTCTTGGCGGGTTGCTCACTGGCTTTGCTGCACGCCTCTTCATGCCCATCACCCTAAACAATGTCTTCATTCACTCAAGGTTATGGATTCCCGAACTGATCGTCTTTGCCCTCGGCGCGATCACTCTCGTCATCTCCTTTGCCCGCTCTGAAGATAAGCCCTTCCTCCCCAGTGTACTGATCGCATACGCATTTTACATGCCCATCAGTGCCGCCAGTTTTGGCATCGGCTCGGGTTTGCCCGATATTTGGCTGCAGGGTCTACTGGTCTTCTTCGTCCACTTCGCCATGACCAGCACCCTCGGGCTGATCACCCTCTTCATCCTGCGTTTACGTCCATCGGCGGGCGGCATCATCATGAGTGTGCTCATGCTCGCCGTTTTCGGCGGCGTACTCACTTTCTTGATGGGATCAGGCTCCCCGTACAGAACAGAAGCGGATCCTCTTCCCCAATCTACACCCACCAATCAGACAATCGCCACGCCTCTTTCGCCGACGTTGGAACTGCCTGCTGCTCCCAATCCCAGCCCCACGCAGACGATTTTATCTGCCACCCCAACCACAAGCGAAGACATCACCCCCAGCCCAGTCCCATTGACGTTGGAGATCACCCTGCCCCCCACCCAAACACCGACCATCACGCTCACCATCCAACCGACTCCTATTTATGGGAAAGTGCAAGCCAATGAAGGCGGCGGAGCCAACCTGCGTGATGCGCCCGGTGGCACGTATGTGATGACCCTGCTCAACGGCACCATTGTGGAAACCTATTCCGAATTTCAACTTCTAAACAATGTCACCTGGGTCAAGGTCTATGCACAGGTGAATGGACAGAAGATCGAAGGCTGGCTGTTGGAATCGGTCATCTCGTATGCCACTCCGGCGCCCAACTTCGACGTAACCGCAACCCCAACGTTTACAGTCACACCCTAAATTCATCAAAGACAGGTGACAGTCGTCTTAAAGCGACCGTCACCTTTTAATGTCAACTCATATCAAGGAGAATCAATGCCCATTCATTTTGGAACCGACGGCTGGCGTGCAGTCATTTCAGATAGTTTCACCTTCAGC
>JAFLCF010000216.1 GCA_017303735.1 Anaerolineae bacterium | reverse complement strand
TGGCGAAGCCGTTGGGCGACCCGAACTGTCCGCATTGTGGGGGAGCGGGCTATGTTCGCTATGATGTGGCAGTGGATCACCCGAAGTTTGGCAAGGTGGAATCTTGTGTGTGCCGCGCAGTGGATGTCGCCGAGGCGGCGCGTTCACGTCTGTTTGCGATGAGCAATTTGAATCGACTCAGTCATTTGACGTTTGAAAATTTTAGCCAGGGTGGCAACCCCAAGGCAAAATTTATTTCTGGGCAGGAACGTGAAAATTTGCGAACTGCCTTCGATGCCAGTGAAGAGTTTGCGCGAAACCCGCAAGGCTGGCTTTTGCTGGAAGGCGGCTATGGCTGTGGCAAGACACATCTTGCGGCGGCGCTGGCGAATTTTGCGGTGAGCAATGGTATGCCGACATTGTTCATCACTGTGCCAGACCTATTGGACTCGTTGCGCTTCGCTTACGATGACCCCGAAACGACCTTTGAACAGCGCTTTGAAGATATTCGTAATTCAAATTTGTTGATCCTCGATGACTTCGGTACGCAGAATGCGACACCGTGGGCGCAAGAGAAATTATTTCAGATCATCAACTTCCGTTATATCAATAAATTGCCGACTGTCATCACCACCAATTTGATGTTGGATGAGATCGAGGCACGCATTCGCTCGCGTTTGCAGGATGAAAGTTATGTAAAGCATTTGAAGATCAGCGCACCTGATTATCGCCGCCCCGAAGAGACAAGTAACCCGGGCATCTCGATGCTGGCTTTGCCCGAAATGAAAGTGATGACCTTCAAGACCTTCCAACCGCGTGATGATGAAGTGGGCACTGAGGCGGTCACAACCACCACAGTGGAAAAGGCAGACCGTTTTGGCAATAAGGTAAAGAGCAAAGAGATTTCGCGCATCAAAGTTACCAAAGATGATGTGAAAACGTTGCACGACGCTCACAATGCCGCCGTGGAATTTGCCGAACACCCCGAAGGCTGGCTGGTGTTTTTGGGTCAATCTTTCAGCGGAAAAACGCATCTTGCGGCGGCAATCGGCAATTATCGCATCGGTTTGGGCGGGCAAGCCTTGCTCGTGGAAGTGACTGCTTTGCTCGATTATCTACGCCAGACTTTTGGCAAAAATTCGGATGTTTCATTTGACCGTCGCTTCTTTGAGATCCGCACGACGCCTTTGTTGATCTTGGACGATTTGAAAGAAAGCGGCTCCGCTTCGGTGTGGGCGGAAGATAAACTGTATAGTGTGCTGAACTATCGTTACAACGCGCATCTACCTACGGTCATCACATCCACTTTACAGCCTGAATCTTTTGCATTGAGTTACCCGAACTTATGGAATAAATTACTCGACCCCGAGAAGTGCAAAGTGGTGGCGATCAATATGCCGCCGTATCGCAAAGTGGCAAAGGGCAGTAAGTCTGCTGCGAAGAAGAAATAAAAAAGAAGCGCCCCACCTCTTTACCAGAGCGGGGCGCTTCTTTTTGTACACTTCTTACAACTTTTTCTTCAACTGATTCATCCGCATTACCAGCCGGATGATGCCATACCCATACAAGATCATGAACAAGAACATCACGAATGTGAGGATCAGGCTCAGGGTATCCTGGCGTTTGTTCAGAATATTAATAGTGTTGATGTAGATCGGCAGGAACACAACGAGAAAGAGCAGAATGCGTTGATATTTTTTAGACTTTGACTCGTTGTCACTGTAGATTTCCAGAGTCTCATTTTCTGTTGCGGTTTTCCGAAAATACTGCCAGCTGCCCATCTCTCCAAGGTATTCCCAACCCGAATCCGAAAAGAGTTGCACATAATCCGATTTGGCTTTGGCATTGATGAAGAAGTCGAGCCTGTAAAAATCATTGCGGGGTTCGCCTTGTTCAAACTGATAATACCCTGGCATAGTCACGGATTTGAAGTGCCAGCCCTTTTGCGCCATTTCACGCAGCCAGGCTTCTTCTTTATCGTCATCCCAAGCCCAAAACCAGTGAAATTGTTTAAGCGTCGTCATTGTTACCTCCTAGGGCTACCAGCCCTGAGTCATTTTTCCATTTCCAACCATGATAGCGGCGCGCCGGATGTGTTCTTTGATGAGCGCCCTGCCTTTGTCTGTAAGTGCATAGGTCTTGCGTCTGTCATTCTCGCCGACTTTGACGATCAATCCTTCACTCTCCAGTGTGGTGAACGCGCCATAGAGCGTGCCCGGTCCGATCTTGACTGTGCCCTGGCTCATCGCTTCCACTTTCTGCATCACGCCATAACCGTGCAGCGGCTCCGCCAGGGCAAGCAGGGTGTAAGCGGTGGATTCGGTGAGTGGTAAGTATTTTTCTATTTTGTGAGGCATTCTGTGTGTCGCCTTTCGATATATCGTGTATCGATATATTATCACGCGATATATCGTTTGTCAATATAGTTGAAGACAAAGGCATACATATAGGGTTCACCTTTGCTTGCACTCGTTTTCTTTTCCCGGCGAAAAGTATCAGGCGATCAGAACTTCAAAAGGTTTTGCGTTCTGAACGCGAAACTTCTTTTGGTCTTGACAGAACCGCTGAACTTGTTATACTAAGTGTATAATGAACACTAAGTATGAAGGTTTCGAATCTCCCGGCGTAACTGTTGACCTGGTCTTGTTCACGGTCAACGAGAATCGATTGAAAGTGATGCTGGTCAAACGGGCAGAAGAGCCGTTTCGTAATGATTGGTCTTTGCCAGGCGGGTTCATCAAAAAAGGCGAGTCGCTGGATGATGCCGCGCAGCGTGTGCTCATTGAAAAGACAGGCGTGAGCGATGTGTATATGGAACAGCTTTACACCTTCGGCGAGCCCAAACGTGACCCGCGTTCACGCGTCATCACGGTGGCGTATATCGCGCTCATTCCCTGGCAAAGTTTGCCGCAACCTGAATCAGACAAAATCACAGACCTCACCTGGCTGCCGGTTGACCATCTCCCCAAACTTGCTTTCGATCATAAAGCCATCATCGGTTACGCTGTCACACGTCTGCGCGCCAAGGTTAGTTATAGCAACATCGTCTATGGCTTGATGCCAAAACAATTCCGCCTCTCTGAATTGCAAAGCATGTACGAATGCATCATCAACGACAAGCTCGATAAACGCAACTTCCGCAAACGCATGCTGGCGACCGGTCTACTCAAAGAGACGGGCAAAAAAGATATTGCCGGGGCGCATCGTCCTGCCATGTTGTATCAGTTCAAAACAAAAGAGATCGTTTTCCTTTAGGAGCTACTCATGTCACAACTTCCAATCCCTGATTTTTTTGATGCTGCCCACGTGGGCGAAATTTGGAAAGTGGATTACGCCGCCCGCGCTGACCAAGCCCGAGCATTCGCGCTTCAACACGACCTCAAGCCTGCCGCAACTTCCAGTGAGCGAATCTCCCTGATGCTGATCGACGTGCAAAACACGTTCTGTATGCCTGGCTTTGAACTCTTCGTAGGCGGGCGCAGCGGAAACGGCGCCGTGGAAGATAACGTCCGCTTGTGCGAGTTCATTTATCGCAACCTCGGCAAGTTGACTCACATCATCGCCACGATGGATACCCACACATCACAGCAGATATTTCATCCCATCTTCTTTGTAGATGCACAAGGAAATCATCCCGCGCCATACACGGACATCCACGTGGACGAGGTGCAATCTGGCAAGTGGAAGTTCAACCCTGCGCTTGCACACCAATTTGGTATTGCGCCGGAATATGGTCAGCAGATGGTGCTCCACTATGCAGAGACTCTCAAGAAGAAAGGCAAATATGCGCTAACCATCTGGCCCTATCACGCCATGTTGGGTGGCATTGGTCATGCGCTTGTCCCTGCCGTGGAAGAAGCGATCTTCTTCCATTCGCATGCACGAATTGACCAACCTCACTTTGCTATCAAAGGCGATAAGCCATTTACTGAAAATTACTCAGTGGTCGGTCCCGAAGTGTTGACAGGTCCGATGGAGGAGGTGTTGGGTGTACGCGACTCGCAATTTATTCAGCACCTGCAAGATGTGGATAAGCTCTACATCGCCGGGCAGGCAAAGAGTCACTGCGTGGCGTGGACGGTGCAAGACTTGCTGGACGATATTCTGGCAACCGACCCTGACCTGGCGAAGAAGGTCTACCTGCTCGACGATTGTTCGTCAGCGGTGGTGGTGCCCGGGGTGGTGGATCATACCGAGGCGGCGAATGAGGCGTATGTCCGCTTTGCCAAAGCTGGGATGCATATTGTCAAATCCACGGATGAGATCAGGTAGAGATGGCAAATCCAACAAGGCTTTCCAAGTTCATTTCACTGGTTCTGCGTCATCGCGCTAATGATTTCGGCTTGCATTTGGATGAGCAAGGATTTGTAGCCTTTGAAGATTTGAAGAGATTGGTTGAAGAAAAATCGACAGATGTTTATAGCGATGAAGATTGGCGCAAAGTGTTGAATGGCGAGTTGGATGGCAAGAAACGTTTCGAGGTGAAGGATGGACGCATTCGCGCTTTGTATGGGCATAGTAAAGTGGAACATGTGATGTATGAACCGGTAACCCCGCCCGATATTTTGTATCATGGAACAACTCCACAAGCCGAGAAAGCCATTCGTAGGGAAGGGTTGCGTTCTATGAAGCGTCAGTATGTGCATCTGTCTGCGAATACGGAGCGAGCATTAAATGTCGGTGGGCGTCGGACGGATGATGTCCGTTTATTGGTCGTTCACGCGGGGGAGGCGCAACAAGCAGGCGTCGAGTTTTATTCTCCTGAGCCGGAGCATTATCTGGCGCAGAATATTCCACCCCAGTTTATTGATTTCCCAAAGGAATAAAAAGATATGTCCATTTTTGATGGTAAACGATTAACGAACGAGACTTTTAAATTAGATATTGAGCGGATGCGGCGTGGCTGGTATTCTGATAAATACTTCGAGAATATCAACCGCATGCTGACGACACTTTCGAAGGAGGGTTATACCTATTCGGGTAATTATCATAATTTGCCTGAAGGCATGTCTCCTGAGCAAATCGCTGTGGGTGATATTGAAGTAGAGATGCAGTGGTTCACACGCCGCATGGGCAAGACCACCGTTGTGGGTGTGGATAAATCGCTGGAGATGCTGAAGCATTGCTCTGGTTATTTTGACGGCGATGAATTTATTGATACATCTGGCAAGCTGGAAGTATGGGCTGTGCAAGATGGGACGACAGTCAAGTATGATGGCGACCCGAGCAAGATTCAACCGGTCATCAAAGTGCGTGGACGGTATCGTGACTTTGCGTTGTTGGAAACACCAACTTTGGGAATCCTCACTCGCTCAAGTCGTGTAGCCACAAATGTATATGAGACTCTCGTGGCTGCAAAAGGCAAACCGGTTTTGTTCTTCCCGGCGCGTTTTGATGTGCATGAAGTGCAGGCTGCCGATGGGTATGCTTATAACATTGCCTTGCAGCGTTTCAATAAAGACCATGCACAGGAATTGGGGGCTTTCGTCTCTACCGATGCGCAGGGAGATTGGTGGGGCGGCGCAGGCGGCGGGACGGTGGCTCATGCGGCGATCGCCTCTTTCCTTGGCGATACAGCAGAGGCGATGATGCAGTTCTCACACATTTTGCCCGCCCGCATTCCGCGCATTGCCTTGGTGGATTTCAACAATGACTCGGTTCGTGACTCGCTGCGGACTTTGGATGCGATGTTCGCAAAGTATCGTGAGCTAATGGATGCTGGGAATACCGAAGAAGCCGAGAAATATAAACTCTATGGCATCCGTTTGGATACGGGTGGGAATTTGCGCGATGTGTCTGTTACGCCCCTCGGCGAGCCAGCGTTAGATCTAGGCGTCAACCCGCGGCTGGTGTTCAACGTCCGCTCGGGGTTGGATAATGCCTGGGAACGTTGGGACCTGCCTGCGTCTTGGAAAGAGGCGGCGAAGGAATTTTGTCACAGTGTGAAGATCGTGGTCTCCGGTGGGTTTGCTCCAGAGAAGATCCGCAAGTTTGAGAAGCTGGGTGTGCCTGCTGATATTTATGCGGTGGGTTCGTATCTCTTTAGCAATGGCAATGGAACCAGTACCGATTTCACGGCGGATGTGGTGCGGGTCAAGGTCCACGGAGAATGGATCGATATGGCGAAGGTGGGGCGTAAGGTGGGGGAGAATGAGAATTTGGAACGGGTGTGGTGAAGAGCAAATGATGAAGGATGAATGAAGAATGATGAAACGGACTATTGCTCGCAATAGTCCGTTTTGTCTTAACCGAAACGTCCCATAATGTAATCTTCGGTCTTCTTTTGCTTGGGCGTTGTGAACATCGTCTTGCCCTCATCGTATTCGATGAGCTCGCCTTGCAAGAAAAATGCAGCATGATCGGCAGTGCGGGCGGCTTGTTGCACCGAGTGGGGAACGAGGATGACGGTGTAATTCTTTTTCAATTCTTGTAGCGCCATCTCCACTTTGCCCGTGGAGATAGGGTCAAGCCCGGAAGTGGGTTCATCGAGCAGGATGATCTCAGGTTGCAATGCCAACACTCGCGCTAGGCAGACGCGTTGTTGCTGTCCGCCAGAGAGGGCGACGGCTGGGTCGTTGAGACGATCTTTGACTTCATCCCAAATCGCAGCGAGTTTGAGACTGCGTTCAACGGCTTCATCCAGTTTTACACGGCGCTTTTCACCGGCAAGTTCCAACCCGTAGGTGATGTTCTCGCGGATGCTCATGGGAAGCGGCACGGGTCTTGCAAAGACCATGCCCACTTTGCGGCGCAGAGCGATCACATCCGTTTTGGGGTCGAGGATGTTTTCACCGTCGATCAAGATGCGACCGGAACTGGTGCGGATGTCGGTCAGATCGTTGAGGCGGTTGAGACAACGCAGCAAGGTGGATTTTCCGCCTCCTGCCGGACCGAAGAGAACGGTCACAGCATTCTGACGGATTCCCATGCTGATGCTGCGCAATGATTCCGCGCCATCGGCGTATTGGAGGGAGAGGTTTTCGATTTCGATTTTGTTCATT
>JAFLCF010000215.1 GCA_017303735.1 Anaerolineae bacterium | reverse complement strand
TTATGTTTCGAAGAAGTTAGTAGAGAAGACATCCAAAGCTGCGTATTTGGTGGTGCAGGCGAGTTATGAATCAAAACTCACCGAACAAGCCGATGTGGTGCTGCCCGTGAGCATTTGGGCGGAGCAGGAAGGTCATTACATCAATCTCGATGGACGCATGCGCAAAGCCGAGAAGGCAGTGACCGCGCCGGAAAATGTGCGCGACAATTTGGATGTGTTGACCGAACTTGCCAAACGAATGAAATTGACCTTGGATGCGGATTGGAAGAAATCCATCCGTGAACGCAAATCTAGCGTGGCGTTGAATTGAGGACCTTATGACAAAACCAAAAATTGCTTCTGATTGGATGTGCGGCTGCGCTGGCTGTCACATGTCTTTGCTCGATATGGACGAACGCATTTTGAAGATCGTTGAACTGGCAGACTTGCGCGCTACGCCCATCACAGACTTGAAAGAACCCGATGCCAGCGGCGTGGACGTGGGCGTGCTCGAAGGCGGCATCAACAACACGGCGAACGAAGAAGTGGCACACAAGATGCGCGAACGCTCGAAAATTTTGGTGGCGCTCGGTGACTGTGCTGTGTTCGGTGGTGTGCCTGCGTTGAGAAACTTCTGCGGCGTGGAAGCCGCTTTGCGCCGTGCTTATGTTGAAGCCGAAAGCAATGAAGAAGGCAGCCAAATTCCCAACGACCCCGAATTGGCGACCATGACCCAAACGCGCGCTGTGCATGAAGTGGTGCCGGTCGATTACAACGTGCCTGGTTGCCCGCCCGACCCCGATGTGATCTTTTATGTACTTTCAGAACTGGCGCAAGGACGCAAGCCAGAGCTGAAGGATGAGTTGTTGCATTGGCATTAGAAATAGTAAATAGAGATTAGTAATTGAGGTGAGATTATGACAACACAAAAAATTACGATTGAGCCCGTCACCCGTATTGAAGGTCACGCCAAGGTGACGATCCATATGAAAGATGACAATACCGTTGACCATGCTTACATGCACGTCAACGAGTTCCGCGGGTTTGAAAAATTCTGCGAAGGGCGTTTGTATTTTGAAATGCCGCAGATCACCCCGCGCATTTGCGGCATCTGCCCGGTGAGCCATCACCTCGCGGCGGCAAAAGCCAGCGATGCGTTGACGGGGCAAACCCCTCCGCGCCCGGCGAGTCTGTTGCGCGAACTGATGCACATGGGACAGGTCATTCAAAGCCATGGCATGCATTTCTTTGAACTGGCAGGACCCGACCTGTTGCTTGGTTTTGATGCTTCGCCAGAAATTCGCAGTGTGGTCGGTTTGATCGGCGCAAACCCTGAATTGACCGTCAAGGCTGTGCAGTTGCGCAAGTTTGGTCAGGAGATCATCAAAACCCTGGGCGGACGCAAACTGCACCCGGTCTTTGCCGTGCCAGGCGGCGTGAATAAAACATTGACCATGCAGGAACGCGACTCTATTTTGCAGGGCGTAGACACTGCTGTTGAAACATTGCAGCTGGGCATCCAGATCATGAAAGACTGGGCGGCGAAGAACATGGAAGACATCAACAAGTTCGCCGTCTTCCCCACTGGTTACTTCGGTCTAACCACGCCTGAAAACGGACTGGAACTCTACGATGGCGACATCCGCCTCATTAGCCGCGAAGGCAAGCCGCTGGAAAAATTCCCGGTTGCCAATTACTTGGATCACATTGCGGAACACGTTGAGCCGTGGTCGTATCTCAAATTCCCGTATTATAAAAAACTGGGCTATCCGGGCGGCGTGTATCGCGTCGGTCCGCTGGGACGCTTGAACCTCGCCGAGAAGATCGATACTCCGCTGGCAAATGATGAACTCAAAGCGTTCAAGCAACTCAACAACGGCAAGATGGTTGAGAACACGCTGTACTATCACTACGCCCGTCTCATCGAAGCCTTGTTCGCGGCAGAACGCGCTCGTGTCCTTTGCGAAGACAAAGACATCACAAGTACTGACATTCTCAACACCCGCAAGAATTACACGGGGCACGGTGTAGGCGTGCTCGAAGCTCCACGCGGAACACTCATCCACGATTACACAGCGGACGAAAATGGCAAACTACTCAAAGTGAATCTGATCGTTTCGACCGGTCACAACAACTGGGCAATGACTAACGCCGTGGACAGCGTCGCCAAGACCTATGTCAAGGGACCGGATATCCACGAAGGGATGCTCAACCGCGTCGAAGCCGCCATCCGCGCCTATGACCCGTGCCTGTCCTGCTCCACCCATGCCGTTGGGCAAATGCCCATCCAAGTTGACTTTATCGCCCCAGACGGTACAATGATCAAGACACTGAAACGTGATTAACAATCCCGCTCGTTTGAGGGCTTCGCCTCCAAACGAGCGCAAGCAAGGAAGGAGTTTCACATGTCAACCGTTCGCAAAATCATCGATGAAAAATCTCGCGCTGAGGTTTACACCATCTCTGCTGACGAGACTGTTATGAGAGCATTGGAGGAAATGAGCAAGTCCAATGTCGGCGCTCTCTTGGTGACGGAAGATGAAAAGATCACAGGCATCTTCACCGAGCGTGATTACGCCCGTCAAGGGGAACTCAAAGGCAGGCTTGCAAAAGATACACTTGTGCGAGAGATGATGAGTCGAGACCTGGTGATGGTCAACCCGGAGACTTTGCTTTCAGAATGTGCCGAGTTGATGTATAAACACCATGTCCGTCACCTGCCTATTGTCGAAAAAGGAGAGGTCGTAGGTGTCGTCTCCATCCGCAGGTTGGCAGAGGCATTGATCGAACAGGAAAAAGGCAATGTCTCAAAACTTGAGCATTACATTCTTGGAACGGGGTATGGTCAGTAACTTATGAAACCTCCGAGGCATTAAAGACCTCGGAGGTTTAGAATGTTTTAGAGGTTGAATGAAAAAGTTTTTATTACTAGGCTATGGAAACCCAGACCGCGAAGATGATGGTGTTGCGTGGCACATTCTGCGAGAGTTGACGGTGCGCATGGGGTTATCTGCGCCTGCTTCGTATGAGGATGATTTTCCCGAAGACCCACAAGTGGACTTTGTCTTTCATCTGCAACTGACGCCCGAAATGGCAGAAGATATTTCTCAATATGAATACGTCTGTTTTGTGGATGCGCACACAGGGAACATCCCTGAAGAAGTGCGTATCATTGATGTGGAAAGCGATTTTCAAAAATCGCCGTTCACGCATCACCTCACGGCGCAATCGTTGATGTCCATTTGTGAGACGATCTATCACCACAAACCGGATGCGGCGTTACTCTCGGTGCGGGGATATCAGTTCCTGTTTTCGCGCGTCCTTTCCGCGCCGACGGCTGATCTTGTGCCCCAAGCCGTGGACTTAGCCTGGGCGTGGATGAATGCCCGAGAACCGCTGAAACAGGCTTGAGATTAAGGCTGAGCCGTTTTTCGTCTTAGAGGTATCTATAGTATGCATGAACTTTCCGTCACACAAAATCTATTAAAGATCGCACTTGAGCACGCCGAAAAAGCCAAAGCCAAACAGGTCACGGCGCTGAACATTGTCATTGGTGAACTTTCCAGCATGGTGGATGATTCGATACAGTTTTATTGGGAAACCATCGCGAAAGACACCATTGCCGAAAAGGCTGTATTGAGCTTTCGGCGCGTCCCTGCTGAATTGCAGTGTATGACCTGTTTCAAAAAATATCACCCGAAAGATGGCGAACTGATCTGCCCACAATGTGGCGGTGTCGGCGCAAAGATATTGGCAGGTGAAGAGTTTTTTTTAGAGACCATTGATGTAGAAAACTGACCGGCAAAATACGGAAGAAAATCACCCGAATTGTGGGAATAAGGGACTACTTCATATTCAGGGTCGGTCGTAGAATACTCTTATGACCCAAAGAATCCAAGTTGTTGAAAATATCTTAAATGCCAATGACCGCCTCGCGGAAGAGAATTTCGCGCGTATCGAAGCGGCTGGCGTTTTCTCCATCAATATCATCGCTTCGCCTGGCGCAGGCAAGACTTCACTCATCGAAAAAACGCTGCCATTGCTCAAAGGCAAATTACGCGTTGCCGCGGTGGATGGTGACATCGCCACTTCCATCGATACAGACCGCGCCGCTGCTGCTGGTGCAGGTGCTGCCGTGCAGATCAACACGGGTGGCGATTGCCATCTCGATGCAGTGATGCTGCGTGGCGCGCTCGACCAACTCGACCTCACGCAATTTGATCTGCTCATTGTTGAAAACGTTGGTAACCTCGTCTGCCCGGCGAACTTCAAACTTGGCACACACAAGACCATCCTCGTTGCATCTGTGCCCGAAGGCGACGATAAGCCATATAAATATCCCGGCACCTATCGTGGCGTGGACGCACTCGTCGTCAATAAAATTGATTTATTGCCTTACGTCGACTTCCGCATGGATTACTTCACGCAAGGCGTGCAAGTCCTCAATCCAAACGTCACCACATTCCTATTATCGTGCCGTACTGGCGAAGGTCTGCAAGCCTGGGTTGATTGGTTAATTGATCACTCGAAAAAATAATGAACAACGTTAAGGTTCACATCACGGGGGTTGTGCAAGGGGTTGGTTTTCGTCCATTCGTTTACAACCTTGCCACCACGCTCAACCTCAAAGGCTGGGTCAAGAATACATCCGCAGGTGTAGTGATTGAAGCTGATGGGGATAAGGATGCATTGGACTCCTTCTTGCAAAAATTACGGGATGACGCCCCACCCCTCTCGCGCATAGACGACTTCACCGCCTCATTCGGACCCGGTAACGGGTTCACCCAATTTGACATTATCCACTCTGAAAGTGTCGACGGCGCCTTCCAGCCCATCTCACCTGATGTTGCCATCTGCGACGACTGCCTGCGCGAACTCTTCGACCCCACTGACAGACGCTATCGTTATCCCTTTATCAACTGCACCAACTGCGGACCACGTTTCACCATCATTCAAGACATTCCCTACGACCGTCCATTCACGACGATGGCGGGATTCAAGTTGTGCCCCGATTGCGAACGCGAATACAAAGACCCGACGAATCGACGTTTTCATGCGCAGCCGGTGGCGTGCCCCGTTTGTGGACCGAAGGTATGGCTTGAAGTTCAGAATAATGAATGCGGAATAATGAATGATGAAGCTATTGTCGAAACGCAAAGATTACTGGCGGAAGGAAAAATAGTTGCCATAAAAGGTCTGGGTGGATTTCATCTCGCATGTGACGCAACAAATGCTAAAGCCGTAACCGAACTCCGCGCCCGCAAACTGCGCGTGGATAAGCCTTTCGCATTGATGATGCCCGATCTCGAAACTATCGAAACGCATTGCTTTGTCAGTGATGAAGAGAAGGATTTACTTACATCGTCCGCTCGCCCGATTGTTTTACTAAAAAGGAAAACTGAATCAACTATCGTCGAAGAAGTTTCCCCAAAGCAAGAATGGCTCGGGGTGATGCTGCCCTATACACCGCTTCACTATTTACTATTCACCAATTCACTATTCACTGCACTTGTCATGACCAGCGGCAACCTCTCTGAAGAACCCATCGCCACCGACAATACCGAAGCCCGCGAACGTCTTGCCAAACTTGCAGATGCATTTCTCATGCACGATAGAGATATTCATATTCGATGCGATGATTCTGTCGTTCGCACGCTTGAACGTTCAAACGTTGAAACGTTGAAACGTTCAAACATTTATCCAATTCGGCGTTCAAGAGGCTATTCACCATTTCCAGTGAAATTGCCTTTCGATGTTCCTCAAATCCTTGCAACGGGCTCAGAACTGAAAAATACCTTCTGCCTCACGAATGGAAATTACGCCTTCCTAAGTCACCACATTGGCGATATGGAAAATTATGAGACTTTGAAATCCTTTGAGCAGGGCGTGGAGCATTTCGAGCGATTGTTTCGAGTGAAGCCAGTGGCAATTGCTCATGACATGCACCCAAATTACCTAGCGACTCGATACGCATTGGAACGTGCTGAACGTGAAAACCTTCCAACCTTCGCTGTTCAACATCACCACGCGCATGTTACGGCGTGCATGGCAGAGCACGGACTGACTGAACCCGTCATCGGCGTGTCATTCGATGGGACAGGTTACGGGGCTGACGGCGCGATTTGGGGCGGGGAGTTTTTGGTGGCAGATGCCAAGTCGTATCAACGGGCGGCGCAGTTGGAATATTTCCCTTTGCCCGGCGGGGATGCAGCCATCAAGAAACCGGCGCGAACAGCGTTGGCTTTGTTATGGAGTCTTGGTTTGGATTGGGATGATGCATTGGAGTCTGTCAACGAATTTTGCGCTGAAGACCAAGTCACATTGCGTGTGCAACTTGAAAAGAAAATCAATACGCCGATGGCTTCTTCCATGGGCAGGTTGTTCGATGCGGTTTCGGCGTTGGCGGGTGTGAGGCAAAAGGTCAACTACGAAGGGCAGGCAGCGATTGAATTTGAGGCGATGGCAGATTCGGCTGAGGCGGGGCAATATGTCTTTGGGGTTGAGGCAGGTCAGGTACGAGTCAGAGGCGTTGTTGAGGCGTTGATAAAGGATGTGATGGCGGGAATCCCCACATCAAAAATATCCGCTCGGTTTCATAATGGGTTGGCAGAAGCAGTGCGCGAGACGGTTCAGAACATCAGCCGTGATACTTCGCTGCGAAGTGTGGTGTTATCGGGCGGGGTTTGGCAGAACATGACCTTGCTGCAAAAAACGATTTCGTTATTGCGTGAGGATGGTTTTGAAATTTATATTCATCGAGAAGTTCCGACCAACGATGGCGGACTCTCATTGGGGCAGGCGTATATCGCTGCTTCGAGATTGCGAGGTTGAAATGTGTTTAGGTGTTCCAGGAAAAATTATTGACGTGTATGAAAGCAATGGACTGCAAATGGCGAAGGTGGATTTTGGCGGCATCTTTCGCGAGGCATGTTTGAGTTATGTGCCCGAAGCGAAGGTCGGCGAGTATTGCATTATCCATGTTGGGTTTGCGATCAGTTTGTTGAGCGAGAA
>JAFLCF010000214.1:4279-7102 GCA_017303735.1 Anaerolineae bacterium | reverse complement strand
AGCCGGGTTTTCCATTCCATATGTTGTCACTTCAAAAGACAAGACACCGGATTATCGCAGTTTCTCTTTTGGTCCAAGATTATTTTCTTCTTCACTCCATCATCCTCCCAAGGTGGATGATGAGATCTCCAGTTTTTCTCGTGAAGAGTTGAAATGTCTCCAGGTTTTGACCAGAAACCGGAAAGGGATTGAGGAGGAGATCGCTTCCTTGACAGGTCTTCCTGAATCAATGACCTATGATGTTTTGCAAAGGCTTCAAAAGAGCAAAATGGTGGTATTCAAACTTGGCGAGCAGTTCCAAAAAGACAAGTCAAAGCCAAAGAAAATGGATCCGTACTGGATGTGGCATCCAACCCGCAAAGGAGTATCCGTTGCTTTACGCAGTTGGGGGGCATCAAATGGAGTGGATTTTAGCGGCGTGAAGGAATTGAACCCGCACTTAATTGGGACATCACATAGGACGAATTCCCGCAGGTGGCCGGCATGGTTACGATCCGCCTACCCACAAGTTGAAATATGGACGGGATGGACTGAAGTGCAACTTCCTGAAACGGCAGTGCGCCCTGATGCACTTGCCTGGGGTCGGATTCAGGGTTTCGAGACATTGTTCTGGCTGGAACTTGGAGATGGACATAAAAAAAGAAAAGATATAGAAAGAATAACCAGAATACGGCTGGCATCCGCACTAGAATTCTGCCAGCAGACAGGCGTCCGCCTTGTGTACGCCCAGGTAAGCCCAAAATGGGTACAGAAGGCGGCCGGTATGGCGCTCGGTCCCTTGCCACCGGATATGGCGGCGGTGATGGCAAATATACGCAGATTTGGGAAATTGCCGACGATTGAGTGGGGTATTGTAACCAGCATCTAGCTTTGAATTGATAAAATTCGTAGAGAAGTTCATCGTATTTACTGAAACCTGAGTTTTGGCTGTTAAAATTTTTAATGTGATTGCCCTGGACTGTAAACGAAATAGCAGAGATAAGCAACTAGCGTGTAATATAATCAGACTAATGGGCACACAGATTCGACTGTCTGAGATTTACAAATCCTTCGATAGTAGCATGCAGGCACTTTATAAATTGCATATCGCTATTCAAGATTCATTGGGCGAAGATGAGTGGAAGGTAATTGAAGGGTACTATCAAGAAGTGTTTTCCTTGTTTGAAGGCTACGACCCGCTTGAAATTCAAATGATATTGGAGCGTCTGATACAAATTGATATCGAGGACGAGACACTTAACTACAAAAAGATTTGGGAAGCTATTAATATTGACCCGAATGATGCCTTGAGGCTAGAGAATGACAGGGAAGTGTTTGTGAAAGAAATTCAAGATGGCTTGAAGGAATTCGCCATACATTCCCCTGAGAAGGCAAACAAATTTTTCCGTGCATTCCTTAAGTCACAGCGTGAAGAACCACTCAAGAGTGAATTATCGCGTCACGGGTTGCTATTATCGGCGGCTAGCCAATTTGAATTTTTACTATTACATTTACTGAGAGCATATTTTGTCTATCACGAGCATGACCTCGAGCTAAACGACAATTTCACGATTGAAGAATTAGACGACGAAATCACACGAAGGGTTGGTAAAAGACTAAAGAGTTTTTCGATATTTGAAAAACTGGACTTTATTTCCAACAAATTTATTTTGCATGAAGGTTATGCCAGAGATGCATTAAAAGAGATTTTTGAGAAACGAAATGTTTTTACACATCGAAGTGGACGTGCAGATGAAACTTACGTTCACTACAACAACAAGGTGCGTGTGGGGGATAGATTAAGAATAAGTCAGAATTACATGAAATATGCCATAGAGTATTTGCACTTGTGGGGATTGGTAATGTGCATAAAGGTCTGGGAAAAACTAGATTTACCAGATCAAAAGGAAATGGCAAAAACAGTATCGGCAACCGCAATGCAGCTAATCCGGGAACATCGTTACAATTTTTGTGCATCGGTATGCCAGCAGATCTTCGCTAACATCCACTTCGAATCTCATAACAGTAAAGACATACTAATGATAAATTATGCGATTTGCATGGATAAACTTGGGAACGAAAAACAAAAGTTGAAAATCCTGGCAGGAATAAGACAAACCCCACGCGAATCAGTGCCAGGAATAGAAAAGTTTTCAAACCAAGAGCCATTTTTGTATGTAATACCTATGGCGGTAAATGCGTTAATGGGGAAGAAACACTATGCTATTGAATTACTTGAAAGAGCAACCGATTCAAATCAGGTCACATTTTTAGATCTTGATTATTGGGTTATCTTTGATTACCTGGCTGACGAACCTCGCTTTCAGCAAATTAAGGAAAACTTAGAAGCCAAGGTGAAAATAGCATAACCTTCCTGCTATAAAAACGAATCTTCTCAATTCACCTTATGTGATCACATTATTGATATACACACTATAATTGTCTCATGCGTGGAAGTGAATGGCTATCATTAAAAAGATGTTTGGCAATTGTTCGACGATTGCAGATGGGGTCGGCGAAGCCGTCTGAACTTATTGCCTTTGTCACGAAAACAGTGGGAGAAAGAGCGTATCCAGCATTTGCATCAGCACGCGAAAAAGCCTTCAAGAGGGACCGGGAAAATTTGAGAAAGCGATTGGGCGTGGATTTTTCCTATTCCGCTTCACTCGGAACATATACATTATCGGATACGGGTCCGCTACTAAAGTTACATTTATCAGATGAAAGTTTACGAGCCATTTATTTGTTATCTCAATCCTTTGGCGGGCATGTTGGGGAGCACTCCAATATTCAGACATTGCTTCAAGAGATTTTTTCCTATCTTTCGGCTGATACAAAGGTTCG
>JAFLCF010000214.1:0-4179 GCA_017303735.1 Anaerolineae bacterium | reverse complement strand
TCGATTTTTGGATGATAACAGTCTGTTATACTCGTGAAAATTGATGCAAAATCGCATAAGGATTAGGGCAAATAAACATGATTGCTCCCTCTCGCAATATTCCTGAACAAGGTCAAATCGTGACAGTGCGGCAGCGCCGATATGTGGTTGTGGATGTGCAGGAAAGTACTCTTTCGGTTCAGCTACTATCTGTGCAATCCAACAAAGAAGGGCATCATCTACTAACCCTTAACTGTATTGAAGATGACGCCCTTGGGGAAACCATTCAGGTATTCTGGGAACTGGAGCCCGGGACAAGCATTGAAGAGAAGGTTGGATTGCCGCAGCCCAATGGATTCGATGCACCAGAACGGTTGGATGCATTTATGAATGCTGTGCGTTGGGGGGCAATATCTTCGGCTGATATGCGGGCATTGCAGGCTCCTTTTCGAAGCGGAATCGAGATCGAAGACTATCAGCTTGATCCATTAGTGCGCGCCATTCAGATGCCGCGCGCTAATTTATTAATTGCAGATGATGTAGGTTTGGGGAAAACCGTTGAGACAGGGTTAGTCATTCAGGAATTGATCGTGCGCAACCGTGCGCGGACTGCCTTGATTATTTGCCCAGCCGGTTTACAGACGCATTGGCGCGACCAAATGCGTGACAAGTTTGGTTTGGAGTTTCGTATCGTGGACAGCGAGCTCATGCGAACTCTGCGCCGTAGTCGTGGAATTCATTCGAACCCGTGGACACATTTTCCGCGTTTGATTACATCCGTTGATTTCATCAAACGCGACACACCTTTGCGGTTATTTCATGAAGTGTTACCCGCGCAGGCAACGTATCCAAGACGGTTTGACATTCTGGTTTTGGACGAGGCGCACAACGTCTCCCCTTCTGGGAGTGGACATTACGCGATCGACTCGCAACGCACACAGGCAATTCGTGAACTTGTCCCGCACTTTGAGCATAAATTATTCCTTTCAGCGACGCCGCACAACGGATATTCTGAAAGTTTCTCGGCGTTGCTGGAGTTATTGGATAATCAACGTTTTGCACGTGGCGTAGCGCCTGACCGTAAACAGTTGGAAACGGTGATGGTACGGCGTTTGAAATCTGACCCTGAGTTTGTGACCTGGAATGGTGAACGCCGTTTTCCGCAACGCCAATTGGATGTGATCGAAGTTCCTTATACAGATGAAGAGAAGCAAGTCCATCGCTGGCTGAGGGAATATAGCGAATCAAGACAGAACAACGCCAAAGACAACGAAGAGCGTTTTGCCGTTGAGTTTGTGTTGAAACTCTTAAAAAAGCGTCTGTTCTCTTCGCCGGCTGCATTTTCATCAACACTCTCCAAGCATATGCAATCCATCCAGGGCAGCGGCAAGAAGGCTCAGCCCAAGCAGATGTCTTTGGGTGTGCTAAGACGACAATTGGCGCAAGTGGATGAAGAGTACGCCAATGATGACGAATATGAAGAAGCAACTACGGGTGCGGTAGAAGCGGCGTCTCCGTTGCTCAATAAAATTACTGCGCAAGAACAAGCCCTATTAAAGAAAATGTACGATTGGGCAGAGCATGCTTCGAACATCCGCGATAGTAAAGCGAAAACTTTCATTCAGTGGCTCAAAGATATTGTGAAGCCAAACGGAAAGTGGTCGAATGAACGCGTGATTATCTTTACCGAATATCGCGCTACTCAGAATTGGCTGCAAACACTGCTTGCCGCCGAAGAATTGACCGAGGGCGAGCGGTTAATGACGCTGTTTGGCGGCATGAACGATGAAGATCGCGATCGGATCAAAGCGGCGTTTCAGGCGAATCCTGAACAAAGTGATGTGAGGATTTTGCTGGCGACCGATGCAGCTTCAGAAGGCATTGACTTACAAAATTATTGTCATCGCCTTGTGCATTTTGAAATCCCCTGGAATCCAAATCGCATGGAACAGCGCAATGGTCGTATTGATCGGCATGGGCAAAAATTCGAGCCGTTGATCTATCATTTCGTGATGAAGGGCTATAAAAAACACTCCAAGGAACAAGCCGCTGTTGGCGAGTTGGAAGCCGACCTTGAGTTCTTGGCACGCGCGGTTGAAAAGGTGGATACGATCCGTGAGGATTTGGGTAAAGTTGGCATGGTGATTGCTTCACAGGTGGAGGAAGCCATGCTTGGTAAGCGCAAAGGATTGGACACTTCATTGATAGAGGATGACGCCCAGGCGTTGCGCAAGTTATTGAAATTCGAGCGTGATTTGAAAAAGCAGGTTGAGCAGCATTATGACCAATTGCGCGAGACTCAACATAATCTGAATCTCTCCGCTGAGAATATTCGCTCTGCGGTGCAGGTAGCATTGGAGATCGCGGATCAGCCGCCCTTGCAGCCGGTACCTGCGAATCATCCATTAGCGGGGAAGGCGTTCTACTTGCCACAGGGATTTCGTGGCAGTTGGATGTATACCAATGATGGCATTCTTCACCCGCATACGGGAGAGATTCGTCCTGTGGTGTTTGACCATGAACTCGCAAAGGGACGCGATGATGTAGTGCTGGCGCATCTCAATCATCGGCTGGTGAGTATGGCGTTGCGACTCTTGCGCGCCGAAGTGTGGACTCCCGAAGGGCGCCAGGGATTACACCGCGTGACAGCAAGGACGGTTCCCAATATTGCATTGGAAGGTCCCGCAGTGGTGGTTCATGCGCGGTTGGTGCTGGTGGGCGGGGAAGGAATTCGCTTGCATGAGGAAATCATCTCAGCGGGTGGATTGATTCAGGATGGCAAGGGATTGCGCCGTTTCAATGTTGGCGATACGCGCTCTGCATTGGAGGCAGGAACCTCAAAAGAAGTTTCGGCAAGGATGAAGAATGAGCTGAAAGGGATGTGGGGTAAGCTGGAGACGCCGTTGGTACAGGCGATGGAAGCGCGCATGAGGGATCGTCTGGAGAGTATGCAGAAGTTACTGGAAGAGCGCAAACAGAAAGAGATCAACGATACGCGTGCAGTCTTGAATGAATTGAAGACCATGATCGAGCGCGAACTGGCTGAACCAGATTATCAGCAATTGGAATTGTGGAATACCAGTGAACGTGACCAATACAACCGCAATGTACAAGCGCTAAGATTACGCTTAAAGCAGATTCCTGATGAGTTGGAGAAAGAAATCGAGTCGGTGAATAAACGTTACGCCGACCCGCAGCCGAGGTTGTTCCCTGTGGCAGTGACGTTTTTGGTGCCGGAGAAGTATGCATGAGTTGCGAGTTATAGGCTACAAATTACAAGTTACAAGTTGAAAGTTTCTGTTGAGCTGCTCTTTCCACAATGCAAATCCAAAATTGGAGTCTCTAAAATGACGAAACAAAATGGCAAAAAAGCCGAAGGTGAAAGCAAGGAAGTTGCGAACACCCTCCAAAACAAACTTGCCGAAAAAATGATGGGGTTATTTGAGTTAGTGGTTTCTGACCGTAGCGGTTATTTTGCCAAACACCCTGACGAAATCCCTGACAAAAAATCTGTTCCATCTATCATCAATTCGTATTCCGTAACCAATGCCGCTATTTCAGGTGGCGCAAGCCTTGTGCCAGGTCCCTGGGGCATGGTTGCCGTTATCCCTGAAATCGCCGCTGTCATCCGCAATCAGTTAGCGATGATTTACGATGTCGGTATGGCATATGGGAAAAGTAAAGTTTTGACCAAAGAGTTATTGGCAGGTATTCTTATAACTGCGATGGGGGCAAGTGCAGGCTCATTGCTGGTTATGCAGGGCAGCAAAGTTTTAGTAAAGCGTGTTGCTTTACGGGTGTTTCAGAGAATTATTACGATGTTAGCTGGAAAGATTACGCAACAAGCCCTAAAATCGGCTATCAGCAAATGGCTTCCCGGTGTTGGTGCGGCGGCTATGGCAGTTTGGTCAAACTACTTGACGCGACAAGTTGGCAAAAAAGCTATTGAGATTTTTGAAAAAGAGATTGTGCTTTCGGAAGAAGTTATTGAAGAAATACCGCTGGAAACTGAATCCGTATCTGTCCGAACCGCTGCCATTAGCCATGCGTCTATCCCAGGCATTAGCCCTGACATGCAAAAGGTACAAACGCTTATAAATCTTATAAAAATTGATGGAACAATCAAAGCGGAAGAACGCGAGTATGCGCAAACCATCATAGACAATGCGGACTTAACGGAGAGCGAAAAGACCGAACTTA
>JAFLCF010000213.1 GCA_017303735.1 Anaerolineae bacterium | reverse complement strand
AAGAGCTGTTCGAACTCTTCGCGGGTGATCGACTCGACTTCAAGGAGTTTCTTGGCAACAAGGTCGAGCTGCTTGCGATATTTCTTTACGGTAGCACGAGCTTGCTTATAAGCGTCTTCCACCAGCTTGCGAACTTCGCGGTCGATCTGCTCGGCGACGGCTTCAGAGTAATCGCGCTGGTTGGAGATTTCACGTCCGAGGAAGATCAACTCTTCCTGCTGACCATACACAAGCGTACCCATTTCAGCACTCATACCGAGGCGGGTGACCATGGCGCGAGCCATGCGGGTCACCTGCTCAATATCGCCAGATGCACCAGAGGTGATGTCGTCGAAGACGAGTTCTTCGGCAGCGCGCCCACCCAAGGCATAGGCGAGAGTGGCAAGCATCTTCTTGCGAGACATGAGCATGCGGTCTTCGTCGGGGCGGAACCATGTCACGCCGCCGGCTTGTCCGCGACCGACGATGGTCACTTTTTGGACAGGGTCGGCTTCAGCGATGGCATTGGCTACGATGGCATGACCAGCCTCATGATAGGCAATGATGCGCTTCTCTTCATCCGAGATGAGGCGGCTCTTGCGTTCCGGTCCCATCACTACGCGTTCGATGGCTTCTTCCAATTCGGGTTGACCGATGGATTTTTTATTGCGGCGGGCGGATAAAATTGCCGCTTCGTTGACGAGATTTTCAAGGTCGGCACCAGCAAAACCGGGTGTGCCACGAGCCACAGAAGCGAGGTCAGCCTGTGGTTCCAATGGCTTACCTTTGACATGTACCTTGAGGATGGCTTCGCGTCCCTTTACATCAGGGCGATCAAGGGTTACGCGGCGGTCGAAGCGACCGGGGCGCAGCAGAGCCGGATCCAGAATGTCGGGGCGGTTGGTGGCAGCAATGATAATGACATTGGTGTCGGTATCGAAACCGTCCATTTCGACGAGCATCTGGTTGAGGGTCTGCTCGCGTTCATCGTGCGAACCGCCGAGACCCGCTCCGCGCTGACGACCCACAGCATCAATTTCATCTACGAAGATGATACAAGGGGAATGGCGCTTGGCTTGGTCGAACAGGTCGCGGACGCGGCTGGCACCTACGCCAACGAACATTTCCACGAACTCGGAACCAGAGATGGAGAAGAAGGGCACGCCCGCTTCGCCAGACACGGCTTTAGAAAGAAGGGTCTTACCGGTTCCGGGAGGACCCACCAGCAAAACGCCCTTCGGAATACGAGCGCCGAGTTGGATGAACTTCTGCGGCTCTTTCAGGAACTCGACGATTTCCGCCAGTTCTTGTTTGGCTTCTTCAGCACCGGCAACATCGGCAAAAGTGACAGTGGGATGCTCCCCACTGAACATGCGCGCGCGTGATTTCCCAAAGGACATGGCGGCATTGTTGCTGCCTTGAGCCTGACGGAAAATGAACCATAAAAGTCCGCCCATAAAGAGCACGGGCAACAGGTACAACGCGCCGCTCAAGACCCCACCCCATACAGAAGGCGCGCTGACTTCAACGTTCATTTCAGCGAGCTGTTCGGGGGTAACGCCATAATCGCGAAGTTGTTCAATGAGAGAGGTATTTGACTCTTTGCGAGACTCGAGCGCAGTTTCCTGCGTTCCATTTACCTTGATCACACGAATCGTATCGTCGCTCTCAATGACGATGCGCGCCACCTGACCGCTTTGGATCATGCGCGCCACTTCACTGATGGTGAGCGGCTCGGTCGCGTTTGAACTGTCTCGCAAGCCAATGAAGATCATGGCTCCGATGGCTACGAGCAATAGTAAGTACACAAAAAACGATTGACTACGGGAATTCACGGAATCCTCCAGATTTAACGAACTGTGGCATTATACCAAGCCATATCAGTAGAGATACTGTCTGGGCTTTTATTATTACGATTTTCTAACACGGTTCAAAGTCTAACCGGAACCTGCTCGCAAAACCAATCAATCTTTTGTCACCCCTGAGAATTTCCGCTGAACTTAGGAGAAATTAATCAGTCATCCACAATGTTTACACATTTAAGATCAGTTCCACCGGGCAGTGGTCAGACCCCATCACATCCTCGTGGATGATGACATCTTTTACGCGGGGCATGAGCGCCTCAGAGACAAGAAAATAATCCAACCGCCAGCCGATTCCACGGGCACGGGCGTTGAGGCGGTACGTCCACCAGGTGTATTGGACGCGTTCCGGGTACAGTCGTCGATACGCGTCGGCAAAACCGTTATCCAAATATTTTTGAACCCACTCGCGTTCCTCCGGCATGAACCCGGATGTCTTTTCATTGGCTTTGGGATTCTTCAAGTCTATGGGCATGTGAGAGGTGTTGAAGTCGCCTGTGATGACGACCAGCTCTCCCTTAGAATGAAGCGTGGTACATAATTCAAGCAAGTGGGCATAAAAGCGCAATTTGTAATCCACGCGGTCATGTCCGCGCTGCCCGTTCGGAAAGTAAATATTGAAGAGGTGTAGATTTCCCCAACGGGTTTGGACGATGCGCCCTTCCACATCAAATTCGGGAGCATTCATTCCTAATTTTATTTCATCGGGTTGGGTCTTATAAAAGGTAGCTACTCCGCTATACCCGGGGCGTTCGGCAGGATTCCATATATAAGGCAGCTTTAATTGAGCCGCTTGTTCTTCATCTAACTGTTCTGGGCGCGCTTTGACTTCCTGTAAACACAGGGCGTCTGGATGTTTGTCGAATGCCCAAGCCAGTGCATTCTTCCCCAATGCCGCGCGAATGCCGTTCACGTTCCAAGTAATGATATTCATACGATTTTGGGTCAGCCCTTTATGGTACACTTGAAATTAAGGCAGAATTATATGGACGAAACAACAAAAAAAACCATCCTGTGCGTTGAAGACGAACCCGAAATGATCGATCTCATCCGTCTAATTTTGTCGCGAAGAGGATACATTGTACAAGGTGCATCAGGCGGGGTAGAAGGCATTCGAATGATCCGCGAACATCATCCCGATCTTGTTTTGCTCGACCTGATGATGCCTGACATGGATGGCTGGGAAGTATACCAACAAATGAAAGCCGACCAAGTCATGCGCGACATCCCCGTCATTGTGGTGACAGCCAAGGCGCAAAATATCGACAAAGTGCTCGGTTTGCATATCGCCAAAGTGGACGATTACATCGCCAAGCCGTTCAGCCCACAAGAACTGATGGACAGCGTCGATAAAGTGTTGAGCCAGAAATAATTTTTCATTCACACCCGGGCGGCGACCACGCCGCCCTTTTTCTAAAACCATGCCCCGCCCCATTCATATTCACAACCTGACCCGCACCCTGCCCAACCCTGCCCTTGTTGGCTACTGCGACACGTTCCTCTGCAAGCTACGCGGATTGATGTTCCGCCCGCGCCTCGACCCAGACGATGGACTGCTGCTCGTTGAAAAGCGGGATTCACGCCTCGACACATCCATCCACATGTTCTTCGTCCCATTCGACCTGGCTGTTTTCTGGATCAATTCAGACATGATCGTAGTGGATAAGGTCATTGCGAAATCATGGAAGCCCGCCTATGCCCCAAAATCGGCGGCGAAATTCACATTAGAAATTCACCCAGATCGTTGGGGAGATTATGAGATCGGCGACAAAGTTGAATTCAAAAATGCGTAACCGGTTCTTCCTCTTTTTCATTCTCATCTTGATCATTGTTCCTTTCAAACCCGTACTTGCACAAGACGCGGGTCCTATTTACATCGTCCAACCTGGCGATAGCCTGTATTCCATCGCGGCGCGTTTCAGCATCAGCCTCGATGAATTACTGGCCGCGAATGGGATCGCCGATGCAAATCAACTGGCTGTGGGTCAGCAATTGATCATTCCCGGCTTGCAAGGTGTGACCGGCATTTTGGATACGAGGTTCATCAACTTCGGAGATTCCTATCGCAGCTTAAAGCGCCAAACTCAAGTTCCAGATGCACTGTTCCGCAGACTAAACCGCGTGGTGAGCCCGAGCGAATTTTATGTGGGCAGCAATATGATCGTTCCCATTCAAGATCAGGCGCAATATAGCAACAGACTCTCTGCGGGTATGGGCGAGTCTATGCTTGAATTGGCAGTGAAGAACAATACAGATGTGTGGTCATTGACCCAAATCAATCAGCTCGATGGTTCTTGGGCAGCCTTGCCAGGCGATACTCTTTACACAACAGGCGAATCCAGTGCAAACAATGTCAGTGGGTTACCCTCCGCATTTATCAGTGCAGAGATCCGCGATTTGCCCATTTATCAAGGCGGCACAGGCGTGATCAAGGTAACGACACAACCCGGGGTTACGCTTGGCGGTTTGCTTGTCGATCATCAACTTCACTTCTTTCCAGATGAAACCGGCGCTCAAGTTGCCCTGCAAGGCGTACATGCCTTACTTGAGCCGGGGGTCTATCCCCTGCGGCTGGATGCGACCCTGCCAGATGGAAGCACACAATCGTATGAGCAATTGATCCTGGTCGTTTCTGGTAACTACCCTGAAGACCCGCTTCTTTATGTAGACCCTGCCACCATCGACCCGGCTTCGACAGAGCCGGAGTTGCGGCAATTGATCTCGATCACAACGCCCGCCTCACCCACTAAACTGTGGGCTGGTGACTTTATTTCTCCAGCCATTTCCTACGCTGAATCCACGTACTTCACTTCACGATATGGTAGCCGCCGCACCTATATCGGTCAGGGCACGAACCTGACCATCAATGGCTTTCATACAGGCTTGGATTTTGGCGGAGGTGATGGGCTTCCCATTACGGCTCCTGCCGCAGGGGTGGTCGTGTTCGCCGGTCCGTGGACGGTGCGCGGCAATGCAACTATTATTGATCATGGTTGGGGCGTGTATAGCGGCTTCTGGCATCAATCTGCGATTCAGGTGCAAGTGGGGCAAACGGTCAACCAACTGGATGTGATCGGTTTGGTGGGTGGAACGGGTCGTGTCACGGGGGCGCACTTGCATTGGGAATTGTGGGTGAACGGCGTCCAGGTAGACCCGCTCCCTTGGTTGAATCAGGCGTACCCGTAAGTTGAGGCGTTGCACTTCATCCTTGAGTATGTTAAACTTTCGCTTATGAATAACCTCGTCAACTTCCTGAAACAGAGCGATATTTTCTATCAATTTACGCCCACCCAACTGGAGTTGGTTGCCAACCTGTGTCAGGAGGTCGTGTTCGATGCGGGGCAAACCATCTTCCCTGAAAATAGCAGCAGCAAGGAATTGTATGTGATCGTTCAGGGCGAAGTGGATATTCTGATCAACCGGGGCACGACAGGTTCGCTCGGAAAAAATGAGACGGTAGTTGCGCGGTTGAGACGTGGGCAATCGTTTGGCGAAGTGGCATTGGTGGATGAGGGTTTGCGGTCAGCTTCGGCACGTGCGGCGCAAAAAGATACACGTCTGCTGGTCATTCCGCGTGACAAGATCGTGATGTTGTGTGAAACCTACCCGCAGCTTGGATATCGCCTGATGTATAACCTTGCTGCAGATCTTGCTTTAAAAATTCGGAATACAGACTTGCGTATCCGTGAGCAATTGCTGTATAAACCTGCTGAAAATAAATAAGGTTGAATTAATTTTAGATAAGCCAGCTCTTAATTCCCTCAAACGTATAGACACAAATGCTTGACCGAAGATGGAAATCAACGTATCATTGATTATTCATCTTAAACACTGTTCATCAGGGTTTTTTCAAACAAGCCATAAAATCCAGCTAGTAGGGTTTTTAGGCTTTCTTTGTATATAAACATAGTTTTATAAAAGGAGGTGATGCCGACCCACCCGCCCGTTTGGTCTGCGCTGTTTGTCGCCACCCGCACAATGTGCGGGAATCAAATTTCGATATGTGTTTTGGAGGAGTAAGATAATGAACAAGCGTTTACTCGCTATCCTGTCCCTTTTGGTGATTGCCAGCATGGCTCTCGCCGCCTGTGGTGCCCCTACGGCACCTGAAGCCCCCGCCGAAGAACCCGCCGCGACTGAAGCTCCCGCCGAAGAACCCGCCGCGACCGAAGCCCCCGCTGAAGAGCCTGCTGCTTCGATGGGCACCATCAAGATCGCTACCCAGAGCCCGCTCTCCGGTGGCCAGTCCTTGCTCGGTGTTGCCATCAAGCAGGGCGCTGAACTCGCTCTCGAACAGCTCTCTGGTGATCTCGTTGCCATGGGCTACGATGTGCAGCTCGCCCCGTACGATGATCAGGCTACCCCTGATGTCGGCGTTGCGAACGCCAAGAACATCGTTGCTGACAGCGAAATCCTTTGCGGTGTTGGTCACCTCAACTCCGGCGTGATGATCCCCTCTTCTGAGGAATATCACACCGCCAACATCCCCTTCGTCTCCCCTGCCAACACCAACCCCGTTGTGACCACCCGTGGTTACCTCGAAGTGAACCGTGTTGTGGGTCGCGATGATGTTCAGGCTCCTGCCGCTGAAGAATTTGCTTTCACCACCCTCGGCGCTAAGTCCGTCTACATCGTTCACGACAAGACCGCTTACGGCCAGGGCGTGGCTGAATTCTTCCGCGCTGCTGCTGAAGAAGATGGTTTGGAAGTTGTGGCGTTCGAAGGTACTGAAGAACAGGCTAACTTCGATGCGATCGTGACCCCTGTGGTCGCCACCCAGCCCGATGTTGTGTTCTTCGCTGGTATCTATAACCAGGCTGGTGTGTTCTTCAAGCAGGCTCGCGATGCCGGCTACGAAGGCACCTTCCTCGGCACCGATGGTATGGATTCTTCCGACCTCGCTGACATTGCTGGTGACGCTCTGACCACCGGCGGCGGTATGTACTACACCACCGTTGCTGGCCCGGCTGCTGCCTACCCCGCTGCTGCTCAGTTCGCTGCTGATTACGAAGCTAAGTTCGGTTCTGCTCCTGAAGCCTACGCTGCTCAGGCGTACGACTCCATGAACGTCTGCTTGTCCGCGATCAAGGCTGCTGCTGAAGCCGCTGGTGGCACCCCCACCCGCTTACAGGTTGCTGAAGCCGTCCGCCAGGTCTCCATTGAAGGTTTGACCGGCAACATCAGCTTCGATGAAATCGGCGATCTTCCCACCGCTCAGTACTTCATCATCAAGGTGAACGCTGCTGCCGCTGCCGACTGGGGCACCAACGAGATCATTGAAGTTCTCGAAGTTGC
>JAFLCF010000212.1:1976-7205 GCA_017303735.1 Anaerolineae bacterium | reverse complement strand
CGGTTCGGGCAGCAGGTCGGTTTTGATCATGAAGATGGCAGGGACGAGGACGTAGTTGAGATAGTCGAGGATGTTGTCGAGCAGGGCACCATCGACGCCATTCGCATATTTCTTGACATCTGCCCAGCGCGCGAGCATGCCGTCGAAACCGTCTACGAGCACGGCGACGATCATCCAGACGATCATCATGCGGTAATTGCCTTCAAAGACGGCGAAGATGCCAAGCATGCCCCAGATGGCTCCGGTGGCGGTAAATGCGTGGACGCCATAGGCGAGGATGGTGCGGATGAGGTTGGGTTTAGTTTGTGCAGAGGAGGTCATGAGAGTTCCTTTGGAAGTTTTAAAGATATAACACCACTGATTATAAAAGGAAACAGAGGGAGATTCCCTTACACTCCCCTAAATGTTGAGAATTGTCGGTTAGAATTGGAGAAATTAATTCGGGGACAAGTCCGCAAAAGGGATTTGAAAGCCCACACTTAAACGAATCGTTAAAGACACCGTCATCAACAGAGGTATATGATGAGTCAACGTAATTTAAAAGATGAGTTTTGGTCAATTGCAACCAATCTACATATTGGGCTCTTAAAGCGTTTATCTGCTTCGGATTTTCATCAAGTTTTGCTAGAAGCAAAAAAACAATCAATTCCATTTAGCTGGCGGGATATTGATCCGATTATCCGTAAAACAAATCAGTCTGATATTCTGTCCATACCCAATCGAGTAATTGATTTTATTGCATCCTATTGCCAGCAAGTCGGTGGAGAAACCGCGCTTGACCCTTGGGCAAATATTGGCGTTCTCCTATTAGCTTTACAAGAAAAAATGCTGGTTAAATCAACAGCTCTCATGCGTCGTTTAGAAGATACTCAAATTGCAGAGCTTTTTGACCCAAAAGACATTCAATGGCACTTAAAGAGTAATGAACAGGAAATTGAATTTCCTCAGGACCAATTTGACCTAATTATTTCTGTTCCTGCATTTGGGTTGCCATCTCAACAGAAGAACTATAGTCTCCCCCAAGGTACGTTGCAGCTTCAAGACAGTGAAACGTACTTGCATATGATCTCTGCGTGTCAAAAATTATCTCAAAAAGGTAAGGCTGTTTTCCTATTGCCGGAAAGTTTTTATGGGCACGAGAGAATGGACAGTGTAATAAATAATCTGGGGGAATTTGGATTGCATATCAATGCGATCATTTCCTTGCCATCCAATATACTTCAGCCTGCTACGTCAATCAATACAGCGTTGTTTTTTGTCAGTCGGAAGGAAACTTCAGACCTTTTTATTGGACATCTCTCAGATGCAGTAGATGAGAACAGTCTGCTTAGAAATCTTATTCAGCGAAAGAAAGGCGCAATTCTTGAGACTGGGTATCTTGTCACTAATCCAGAAGAATACAAATCCTGGCGTCAATATTCCTTGCTAGTTGAAATACAAGAGATTGTCAAACACAGCAAACTTCCTATAGTTAAACTTGAAGAAATAGCTCTCAAGTTCGATTTTATGAAAAAAGGAGAGGATAGTGGCTTTGAAGAAATTCCTAACTCCTTTTTTCTACCTTTGATGGAGCATCTACCAATTGCATTAGACTCCGCCGATATCACGAACCCATCTCACTATGTACAGGTTACCCTGAAACCTGAACTTGCTTTGGCGGATTACGTTGCAGGATATTTCGGCACAGAAGCCGGAAAAAAGGTTAGGGCTTCTCTCGCATCTGGAAATGTCATTACAAAGATATCTAAGCTTGATCTTTTTGATGCCTTAGTCTTGTTACCTGAAATCGCAGTGCAACAAAAGGTCATTGAAATACACAGATCAATGCGCGAGCTTTCATATCAACTTCAAAAATTTGAGAAGGATCTCTTTAAGCGTCCTGACCAAGCAGAAAAGCTAAGAAAAAATATCCAGAAATTGGATCAAAAAGAGAGTTTCGAAAACTGGGTGGAAAGCCTACCATTCCCAATTGCATCCATACTTTGGCGTTATTACGCAAGTGTGGATGTAGACAAAAAACTCGAGCATTTACTTCAATTTTTCGAAGCAACAGCAGAATTTATTGCAGTCATTCTTCTCAGCGCATACCTTTCAGACCGAAATCTCTTGCCTAAATATCGAGAAGTGATTTTCCCCGAAGTGGAAAAAAAAGCGAGTATTACAGTAAGCACATTTGGATATTGGGTTAAAACCGGGGAAAGGCTTGCCAAACAAACAAGAAGAATGATTGGAAGCCCGAATGAAAGGGCGATTTGTTTTGAATTATTCTGTACCAATTCAGTCGATTTTATTCAAACAATTTCCGGCAAGGAACTTTTTGGTGTTCTTAATCGCGCAGCAGGTATTCGCAATCGTGATGCGCACAGTGGTATCAAAGCAGAACTAAGCAATAGTAAAAGACTAAGTTTAGCTGAGTCAGAATTAGATAAATTACGTTCAATATTTTCATCAACATTCGAAGATATGATTTTGTTTACTCCGTTGAGCAATCAATATCGTGATGGTGTTTTTAAGAACACGATTACTAAACTAAAAGGGTCGCACCAAATCTTCGTCGAGGATTATATAAAAACCATAATTCCACTCGACACAGAAAAGCTATATCTAAGTGAAAAGCAGGAAAAAAAACCATTAGAACTCCTCCCATTTATAAAAATGACAAAAAGCCCTGATCATGAAAAGATTGCTTGCTATTTTTACAATCGCATGGAGGGACAGATTCCTGCCTGGGTGTCATATCATTACGAAGGACAGCCAGAAATAGAACTGGAAGATAAAGAATTGCTCAAAATCATAAAGCTGTTCGATAATTAAGTGCATAAAATTTCAGAGAATTGTTAGTTATTTGGTTGATCAGTAATCTGCCTGCACAAGCCCGCCCCCTCTGTCCTTTGGACATCTCCCCCAATTACGACGGTAGTGCTGTCGGAATTGGGGGAGAACAGAAAATTGAGATTTTTTATGAAAATGAAGTGTGTTTCTAAAATTATGATTTCAAGAGCACAAGTCCCCTCCCCAAATTCGAGCCGCGCTCTTTGCGGGTCGCATTTGGGGAGGGTTAGGGAGGGGCAAAATGCCACGCCTAAACGAAGTAACCCAAAAACCAAACACAACGCCATCCAACTACGCAAAAAACTTACTCCCGCCGAGCGCAAACTGTGGTCAAGAATTCGCAACGACCAGTTGGGAGTCACCTTTAGAAGGCAACATGCCATTGGCAACTTCATCCCTGATTTTGTGTGTGTCGAAAAGAAACTCATCCTCGAACTAGATGGCAGCCAACACCTAGAACAAGTCGAATACGATTCGGAACGCACAAAATATTTTGAAACATTGGGTTACAAAGTTGTCCGCTTTTGGAATAACGATGTGACGAAAAACATCGACTCTGTTTTGACAGTCATTTTGGATACGGTAAATGAGCAGAAGTGAAGATTGATTGAGTGAGTAACCCAGCACCCTGCCCCCTCTGTCCTTCTGACATCTCCCCCAATTACCCTAACGGGCACGCGTGCGACGATAGAACTGTCGAATTTGGGGGAGGATTTGAAATAAAGATTATGAAAAGACCTCGGAGATTTTACAAACCTCCGAGGTCTTCCTATTCACGATCAACGATTCCCCATTCCCTATCCCTAACTCTTCACCAAACCCACCTTCAAGGTCTCGCCTTCAAAGGCATCTTCCACCACGGCGGCATTCGCAGGCGCGGCGGCGAAAGAGAGCTTCACCGTCAGGGTCTCCGCCGTGATGTAGTCGGCGTGCGTCTCCACGGCGGTCTTCAACCCGGCGCTGGCTTCTACAAAGAGTTCGATGCGGTCGGCAACGTCCAGGTCCGCAGATTTGCGCAGGTCTTGCACGCGGCGCACGAATTCACGCGCCATGCCCTCGGCGACGAGTTCGGGAGTCAACGTGGTGACGAGTGCCGCCACATACGCGCCATCTTCCGCCACGGCAAAGCCTTCTTTGGCGAGGGCTTTCACTTCCACTTCTTCTGAGATGATGTGGAAGGTCTCGCCTCCGGCTTTAACTTCGAGCGGGTTGCCGGTCAGCAGAGCTTTGGCTACTTCCTCGGCATTCATCGCCAGGATCGCCTTCTGAATGACCGGGAACTTGTTGCCGTATTTTTGTCCCAGTTGCTTGGGCAGCGGTTTGACGGAGTGCGACACGGCTTCGGTGGCGGCATCGAGCAGGCGTACCTGCTTCACGTTCAGCTCATCCTGGATCACGTCCACGTTCTTGAGCAGGGCGGCGCGTTCGGTGTTATTTCCCACCGAGAAGGCGGCTTCTGCCAGGGGCTGGCGCACTTTGCGGTTCGCCTTCTGGCGGGCGGAATGTCCCAGTGAGACCAGCTTCATCACCAAATTCATTTCGGTGTTCAGTGACTCGTCGATGAATTCTTCCATCACTTGGGGCCACTCGGCGAGGTGTACAGACTCCGGCGCGGTCTCATCCACCGAGCGGACGAGGTTCTGATACAGCTCTTCCGCCATATAGGGCATGGCAGGTGCGATCAACTTGGCAACCGTGGTCAACGCGGTGTAGAGCGTGGAGTAGGCGGCTTGCTTGTCGGCGCTCGAGTCGTTCTTCCAGAAGCGGCGGCGTGAACGGCGCACATACCAGGTGGAAAGGGTCTCGACGAATTTCTCCACCGGGCGGGTGGCATTGGTCACATCGTATTCTTCGTAGGCTTTTGTCACATCGCGCACGAGCACGTTCAACTCAGAGAGCAGCCAGCGGTCGAGATCATTGGTCGGCGCGGTGACGGTCAATGCTTGCGGTTTGTCTAGATTGGCATAGGTGATGAAGAAGGAGTAGACATTCCACAGCGTCAGCGTAAAGTTGCGGATCACCTCCCCGACCAAATCGGAGGAGAAGCGGCGTTCCTGTCCCGGCGGCGTGGCGGTGTAGAGATACCAGCGCAGCGCATCCGCACCGTGGACGTTAAGCACATCCCACGGCTGGACGATGTTGCCCAACGACTTGGACATCTTGCGTCCTTCGGCATCTTGAATGTGCCCGAGGCAGATCACGTTCTTGAACGCGACATCGTCATTGAGCAGGGTTGAGATGGCATGCAGCGAATAGAACCAGCCGCGGGTCTGATCGACCGCCTCACAGATGTAATCGGCAGGAAACTGCGCTTCAAACTTGTCCTTGTTCTCGAACGGATAGTGCCACTGCGCATACGGCATGGAGCCCGAGTCGAACCATACGTCGATCAGGTCT
>JAFLCF010000212.1:0-1857 GCA_017303735.1 Anaerolineae bacterium | reverse complement strand
GGCATTTTCACATTCCCACACCGGCAAGGGCGTGCCCCAATAGCGTTCGCGTGAAAGCGACCAGTCGATGTTGTTTTCGAGCCAGTTGCCGAAGCGTCCGTTTTGGATGTGATCGGGCACCCAGTGGATGGTCTTGTTCAGGCTGACCAGGTTATCTTTCTTGGCGCTGGTGCGGATGTACCACGAGTCACGCGCGTAATACAGCAGCGGCGTATGGCAACGCCAGCAGAAGGGATAGGTGTGAACGTACTTCTCCGAGCGGAACATCAGTCCGCGCGCTTCGAGGTCTTGGATGATCTGCGGGTCGGCATCTTTGAAGAAGACTCCGCGCCACGGAGTCACTTCAGGGATGAAGCCTCCATTCGGCTGGATCGTGAGCAAAACCGGCAAATCATACTGTTTCGCCATTTCCATGTCTTCAGCGCCAAAGGCAGGCGCCTGATGTACAAGACCGGTACCATCTTCAGTGGTCACAAAGTCGCCAAGCACTACATAGTGTGCGGGCTTGTCCAACGGCACAAAGGTAAAGAGCGGCTGGTACTTCATGCCCTTTAACTTTTTGCCTTTGAAGGTGTCCACAACTTTTATTTCTTCACCACGGAAGACCTTCTCCAAAAGCGATTTGGCGAGGATCAATTTTTCGGTCGTGCCATTGTTATCGCGTTCAACAGTCACATAGTCTACATTCGGGTGAGCAGCGATGGCAACGTTGGCGGGCAGGGTCCACGGGGTGGTCGTCCACACCAGGAAGGAGGTGTCGGGCTTATCAGCCAGCGGGAAGCGCACAAAGACCGAAGGGTCAGCCGTATCTTCGTAGCCGAGAGCCACTTCATGGTCAGAGAGAGGCGTGCCGCAACGCGGGCAATACGGCACGATCTTGTAACCCTTGAAGAGCAGGTCTTTCTCCCAGAAGTTTTTCAGGATCCACCAGACCGATTCGATAAAGTCGTTGGTGTAGGTCACATAGGCGGTGTCGAGGTCGACCCAGAAGGCGATGCGGTCGGTGAGGCGTTCCCAATCTTGAATGTAGTTGAAGACGGATTTTTTGCACAGCTCGTTGAACTTGTCGATGCCGTATTCTTCGATCTGCTGTTTGTTGGTGAAGCCGAGCTGCTTCTCCACTTCGATCTCTACCGGCAGACCGTGCGTGTCCCAGCCGCCACGGCGCGAGACGTGATATCCGCGCATGATCTTGTAGCGCGGGAACATATCCTTGAAGGCGCGCGCGAGCACATGATGCACGCCGGGGCGTCCATTCGCGGTAGGCGGACCTTCGTAGAAGACGTACTCGGGCTTGCCCTGGCGCTGTTCGATGGTCTTCTTGAAAATCTCCTGCTTCTTCCACATCTTGAGGACGTTATCTTCCATCGAAGGCACGTCGAGTTTTGGGTTGACTGCTTTGAACATTCTCACTCCTTGATGTCATTGCGAGGAGGCGTTCTTTGCCGACGAAGCAATCTCCACATTCCGGGAGGTTGCTTCGTTGGGCTCCGCCCTCCTCGCAACGACATGAAATTAAATAAAAAACTCTCATCTCATAACAGAGACGAGAGCAAGGCTCACGCGGTACCACTCTGGTTCCACGCACTTATGCGCGGCACTCATTGGATGACAACTATCATCCTGTTCCAATAACGAAGAACAACTTCGGCTCACTTACTTTCAGCAATAAAATCTACTGATTTCTGATTGCAGCTCCGGGAGGATTTTCAACCGTCTACTCGTATCCGTCTCACACCATTTCACGGACTCGCTGTTCGTCTCGAACGGTTTACTCGTTCCCATCCACGCTTTTGATGGCGAGATTATACACAAGTCATTCCGAAACGGCAAGACTTATTCAGACCTGACAGGTTT
>JAFLCF010000211.1 GCA_017303735.1 Anaerolineae bacterium | reverse complement strand
TTGCGGCTTCGGTAATGTAGCCCTGCTTCTGATGGGCAGACGCGATCGTAAAACCAATAACGGCTTGACGAATATCGTCTGCTTTTATTACAAAAGCTACATCGCCGATCAACTCGCCTGTCGTTTTCAGTTCAATGGCAAGCTGTAACCAATCATTAACTTTAGGTGCGTGGACATCCTGCATCTCACGAATCAATGCCTCGGCTTTCTCACGCGAATATGGCACAGACCAACTTTGATACTTTGCAACCTCAGGGTCGTTGCGATATGCCAAAAACGCCTCCAAGTCGGAAGCAGTGAAGTTTCGGATGAGTAAACGTTGAGTGTGTAAGAACATGATTTTCTAAAAAACAGGGCGGGGTGACCCCGCCCCTACAAATTATTCACCTGGCTTTGGGATGTAATCGCCTTCGATCCATTCCTGACCGCCAGGACCTACTTCTTTTTTCCAAACAGGGACAATCTCTTTGAGGCGGTCAATGCCATAACGGGCTGCCTCAAAAACGCCTGTGTCACGGTGTGCGGCAGTGCAAGCGATTAAAACAGTGGGAGTCTTGGGATACAACTTTCCGATCCGCTGCACGATGGCGATTCCCTCCACAACAGACCACTTCTCACGGATCTCATCAGCGACCTGCTTCATCTTTGCCTCAGCCATCGGCACATAGGACTCATACTCAAGATATTCCGTCTCATGCGCATCACCGCGGGTAGTGACTCCACGCACCATGCCGGTGAAGATCGCTGCCGCCCCAGTAGACGTAAGCGTGATCTTGGCGAGCAGATCATTCAGGTCAATTTCGGCTTCGGTAATCGAATAAATCGTTGGAAGGTTTGAAGGTTGCATGTTCGAAGGTCAACCTCCAGATACAGGTGGGAAGAGTGCGATCTCCGCATTGGCAGGGACAATCGCCTCATCAAAGGCATACTCGCGGTTGATGGTAACAAGCACAGATTTCATCGACTCTTTCAAGTTGGGATACTCGATGCCAAGTTTTTCTTTCAACTGCAAGATGGTCATATCGGCAGGGATATCCATCTCTATGGATTTGGTTCCTGCTCGGTCTCGGATGGTGGCAAAAAATAAAATCTTAATATGGTTCATTTTATATCCAAACGTCATTCGGGGCAGTTAGCTTAGAATCTGAAGCGCTGCCGGTGTTGACCAAGCCAGCCGGTTCGACCAACAGAATATGGCATTCCTGTTCGGCAACAGGTTTATGTTCGACCCCTTTGGGTACAACGAACATTTCACCTTCGCTGAGTGAAACTTTACCATCTCGAAAATGAATTTCGAGATGCCCTTTCACAACAATAAAAACTTCATCGGTTTCAGGGTGATCGTGCCAGACAAATTCGCCCTGCACCTTAGCCAGCTTAAAGTGATAGTCATTCATCTGAGCAATGATCTTCGGTGACCAGTGTTCGGTGAATGTTGTGAGTTTTTCTTGAAAGTTGATGGAAGAGTAATTCATTGTTTTACCTTTAAAGCGCAACCGTGAAAAGTGAAAAGTAAATTCCAAATCACGTTTCACTATTCATTCATAATATCTCCACTCATACCGCCATGCTTCTCGATAAGGCGAATATTCTGGATTCGCATCGTCTTCTCGGCGGCTTTCGCCATATCATAAACCGTGAGCGCCGCAACAGAGACAGCTGTCAGAGCTTCCATTTCAACGCCTGTTTTGCCGGTGACTTTGGCAGTGGCAGTGATGACCACGCCGGGGAGCGAGTCGTCCAATTCGAGATCGACATCCACTTTGGAGAGTGGCAGAGGATGACATAACGGAATCAGGTCTGAGGTCCGTTTTGAGGCGGTGATGCCTGCAATTTGCGCCACGGTAAGCACATCGCCCTTTTTGATCTGCCCAGCACGGATCAAGTCTAATGTCTCTTTTTTCATGTGGACTTCACCGCGCGCAACAGCAGTTCGTGAGGTGTCGGGCTTTTCACTCACATCCACCATTTTGGCGCGACCATGTTCATCGAGATGAGTTAGTTTAGACATGGAAGCTATTATAACCACCTAGTGTATAATTCGCCCGCTATGGATGGATTTCTCGGTAATCAACTCGGCACGTATAAGGTCTTAACTCCGGTCTACGAAGGTCCGCTTGACTTGTTGTTAAGCCTGATCGAACGCGCCGAATTGGACATTACGACCGTCTCGCTCGCTTCGGTGACAGATCAATATCTTGAGCATCTGCGCAATGTAGATCAACAAAAGCCAGATGAAATTTCCTCTTTCCTTGTGATCGCGACAAAACTGGTGCAGATCAAATCAGAAGCCCTGCTGCCACGCCCACCCGAACGCGACCCTGGCGAAGAAGATCCCGGCGTGTCATTAGTGGAGCAGTTGAAGCTCTACAAACGCTACAAAGAAATTGCAGTATGGATGGAAGAACGCCAGACCTTGAACCTGCGCACATTCCTGCGCGTGGCGCCGCCACCCAAAGTGGAACCGAAACTTGATCTCTCGAATTTGACTCTCGAGAAACTTGTTTCTGCAGCCGAATCAGCTTTTGCAAAAGGCAAGGAAAAGAAACCTCTCACCACGGTCATTAGCGCCCCTAAGGTGACGATCCGTGAGAAAATCGATTACATCACCAAGACCTTGAAAAATATCCAACGCATGCATTTCAGTGGTCTTATTACTGATAAAGCCACCCGCGTGGAGATCGTTGTTACTTTTCTTGCATTGCTGGAATTGGTCAAGCGGTATCGCGTGACGGCAAAACAAGATGTATTGTTCGGTGATATTGAATTTGAGCGCAGTGAAGATTGGAAAGAAGACGAAGAGATCGATATTGAGTTTGAGTAAGATAATAGCAATCAAAAATGGACGAGACTCAATTGTCTCGTCCATTTTATTTCAAATATTGCTTACATCTCTCCTGCTGCCCTCACCCCCGAAAAATACGCCCCAGGCACCGTACTGGGATACTCACGTGAAGTCGCTTCGCCTGCAAAATACAAAACATCATCCACTGGTTCGGCAAGCGCCTCATAATCTGCACCATTTGCAAAAGGCGGAATATGTGAATACGCGCCAAGTGAATATGGGTCCTTGCCCCAACGCGTGATAAGCACACCATTCGGCTCAGGGATCGCATCACCAAACATCAGGCGCAGAGTTTGCATTGCACCAGCCACGATCTCATCATCGCTCAACTCTTCAAGCGCAAACCCCTTATCGCCGCCATGAAACGCCATCAACACCGGCTCACCAGTAAAAGGCACAAAACTTAGCCAATCACACCACTCGCCAAGTTCTTCACCCAAATAACTGATCGTCTCTACATCCTCGCCCCAAAACGTTTCCGGAAATTTCAAATAGACTTTATTGAGGACTCCCATCTCAAGCCGATCAATCGCTTCTTGTTTAGACGTTGGAAGCGGCGGCTCAAACTTAACCGACGCCTGCTTCAACACCCCAAGCGGAAACGTCACCACCGCCTTATCTGCCACAAACCTCCCCAGCGAAGTTTCCACCTCCACTCCATCACTGCCATAACGAACTGTGTTCACCACTGTAGCCAAACGAATGTCCAAACCTTTTGCCAGCCCATCCGTGATCTGGTTATACCCGCCAGGAAAAATAACTTCTTCGCCGCCAAATTCTTCATCTTGATCCCACTCCCAAAGCGACAGATCCTTCGGGTCGGCGCCATACTCTAACGCCGTGCTGAGATAAGCGTAATAATTTAATCCGCGCAGTTCTTCTTCTGAAAGATCACGACCAGCAAGCACCACATCAAATGCCTCTTGTAAACTCATATCATTATCGGTGTCTTCTTGCATCGCTGCTACTTCAGCATAAATTTCCTCAAACAAAGACTCTATCTCCGCCCATTCTGCATCGGTCATTTCGCTGCCATCTGCATGGAACATCACACTATTTTCATCATCTGTTGCCATTGTTTTCACCCCAAACTGTTTTGCCAGTTTCGTGATCGGGTTGCCGTTCACGCCATGAATCCATGATGCGCCCAGATCAAGCGGCAACCCCAGTGACGAGTCTGTCCACATGCGTCCGCCGACGCGTTCTCGTGCCTCAAGGACAATGACCGTCAAGCCTTTATCGGTCAGGGCACGCGCAGCGGCAAGCCCAGCAATACCAGCACCCAACACAAGCACATCCGCGCTGGTGGATGAATTTTGGTTTGGCATAGGTTCAGTCTCCTCATCTGGGGTCAAAACGCCACATGACAAAGCAAGCACAGAAGCTGTGCCAATGGATGTAATCTTCAAAAAATCTCGTCTATTGAATCTCTTTTTCATGGTTCGCTCCGTAAAATCTGTAATGTAGAAAAAGCGCTATCACGGCTCCTAGATTATCGAACACCAGCACATCCGTCAGCGCGGCATGGCGCCCCGGAACAAAGGACTGGTGGAATTCATCTGTCAGCGAAAATAAAACTGCCAGAAACCATGCCAACTTGTAATTGAGTCTGGGAAGCGCACGCAGGTAGGACAAAGCCAGAAGCCCATAGCCAACTCCATGTGCGCTTTTTTTAACAAAATAATCCCAGCCGCCGAAGTTCGGCAGTTCGTTGCTGGCGCGTGAAGAAAAAGCAAAGATGACCAGCATCATCAAAATAGCCGGAAGCCATCGCGGTACAATTGCATGGAATTTATTCATGAGAGGTTGACTTGATCGGTGATGTGATACTCAAAAACGACGATGTGTGGTGGCAGTTTGGAAATCCGCATCGCGTGATTTTAACCGAGAAGCTGGAAGATATTCGCAAAGGGCTGGAGGAAGTGGAAAGTCTGGTCAATGAACACGGGTGGACAGCCGCAGGCTTTGTCAGCTATGAAGCCGCTCCAGCATTTGACCCGTCGTTGCAGGTTATCCCATCGAGCGGGTTTCCAATGCTTTGGTTTGGCTTATATGATGCGCCGCATGTTTTAGAAACACCGAAATTGTTTAAAGATTTTGGAAGCCCCGTATCATTAAATTGGCGTCCAGACATTGAAAAAGAAATTTACAACAACGCCATCCAAACGGTAAAGGATCGCATCGCCCAAGGGATGACGTATCAAGTTAACTACACCATGCGTTTGAAAGCGGATTTTGACACAGACAAACGGATGGAAATGGATTTACAAGCGTGGAATTTGTTTACTCACCTCGCCCGTTCACAAAACAAGTATGCCGCCTACATGGACATAGGCGATTGGGCAATCTGTTCTGCATCTCATGAGTTGTTTTTTGATTTAGACGGCGAAGTTATTACAGGTCGTCCTATGAAAGGGACGGTTAAACGTGGTCGCACTACCAGTGAAGACAAAAACGCCGCAGAGTGGCTACGCGCATCCACAAAGAACCAAGCTGAGAACGTGATGATCGTTGACATGATCCGAAATGATTTAGGACGCATCGCCGAGATAGGCAGTGTGTATGTCCCTGAACTGTTCACCCTCGAAAAGTACCCTACCCTCTTCCAAATGACATCCACAGTGCAGGCAAAAACCAAAGCATCCGTAACAGATATATTCACAGCACTATTTCCATGTGCATCCATCACGGGCGCACCAAAAGTTAGTACCATGAAAATTATCGCAGAACTGGAGACAAGTCCGCGCAGGATGTATACAGGCAGTATCGGTTATATTGCCCCGAATCGTAAAGCGCGCTTCAATGTGGCGATCCGCACGGCATTGGTGGATAAAAAGAACGCAACTACCGAATATGGCGTCGGTGGCGGGATTGTATGGGACTCGACCTCTGCAGATGAATACAGCGAAGCATTACTCAAAGCCCGGGTTTTAACCGAGCCTTCGCCAAAAGAATTTTCCCTTTTTGAAACCATGCTCTGGACTCCAGAAGAGGGTTATTACCTGTTAGATCGCCATGTATCGCGGATGTTGGATTCTGCAAAGTATTTTGGATTTGACCTTTCAGGTCAGAGCGAAATGACAAGGGTATTAAATGAACTTGTCGCAGAGGCGACATCACCCAAACGCATCAAGCTTTTAATGAATTCAAAAGGTGAGGTTTCAGGCGAAGTTAAAGATTTTCAAGCGAGTGAAAAAGTCTTCAAAGTATGCATGGCAAAAAAAACAATAAACTCGAATGACCGGTTCTTGTTTCATAAAACTACAAATCGAGCTGAATACGAGCAAGCTGTAATACAAGGTTTCGACGATGTCTTACTCTTCAACGAAAAAGATGAATTAACCGAATTTACCATTGGTAACTTGGTTATGAAGCTGAATGGTGAGCTGTTCACACCACCCATAGAATGTGGTTTGTTAGCTGGCACATTCCGGGCAGAGTTAATCGCTCACGGCGAGGTAAAAGAACGGGTACTCAAGAAACAGGATCTGGCGAAGACTGAAGCGGTGTTTTTAATCAACTCGCTTAGAAAATGGGTAAAAGTTATGCTTGCATGAAAATCAAGATATGATCGTTCTTCTCTTTTATCAACTGAAGCATTTTATAATTCAGGAATATTCAACGAAACTCTAGCGGAATGGTATCCCTGGGACAATGAGACCTAAATAGGTTGAAAACCGAAAACAAACCAATCTTTTTATCGATTGGCTATGCTGCCTTTCACTGGTGTCATGTAATGGCACATGAGTCGTTCGAAGATATAACATGCCCTCGTTCAAAGAAGTGCTCGCAGGGTTATCAAACGTCTGGCAAGCGGATCGGGAAGAAGTGGAAAAGACCAGTGGCAAGGTATTTGAGCATTTGAATCTACAAGGGAACCTGCCCCCTAACGAGCTGCTCGTGCCCGAAAAGCTCGATGCGATTGCAAAGTCCATGCATGAATCGTATGACTGGGGTTATGGCGGCTGGGGCGATGCACCGAAGTTTCCGCAAGCCATGGCGCTTGAATTTCTTATGCATCACTCAACCAGCCAAAAAACCGATGAGTTTGCCAAACTCATCAAACACTATCTTTATGCCATGGCGCGCGGCGGCATGTATGACGTGGTTGGCGGCGGTTTCTCTCGTTACAGTACCGATAACCAGTGGCGTGTGCCGCATTACGAGAAGTAGGGTCCCCAATCGATAACTTGTTTCTACCCAAGAAACACCATACATCTACATATTTTTGATTATCTTCCACTATAAAAGATGCTCTCACATCCAACAGTTCAATAATTCTCCTGCGATCTTCAAACGATTCGTCGCCCGGCTCCAACCCCTCTGCAATCTGAGCAGCGAATTCCACAATTTGACGAATCT
>JAFLCF010000210.1 GCA_017303735.1 Anaerolineae bacterium | reverse complement strand
GCTTGAGTTGCAGTAGGCAACAAGGCAAAATCAGGAGTGGGGCTGGGAAGTGCAGTAAAAGTAGGCAGCGGTGTCGGGCTCGGAGTTTCAGTAGGGGGGAGGGGGGTATTGGTAGGAACAGCCGCCTGGGTTTGTGCCACCATTGTGAACGCCGCAGAAATAGCTGTGCCTTGTACCTCTTCAGGAGAAAGCGTCGGAGCCGCAGGTTCACCGCCACAAGCTGCAAGGAGCACAGCAAGTAACGCCAGAGTGGGGATTAACTTTTTGATCATTTATTTTCTCTCCATATTTTATTTCAATATTCTATTCAAGGAAAACTAGTTTTTCTTTACGTTCACTCTTTCCTTGAAGAAAGTAATCGTAACAAAACCATCCTCATCCATTGTAAAACTACCATCGAATTGTCTGCCGCCTACCCAGGCGACGTACGTGTACTTGCCTGCCGGGGCACTGACTTTGAAATTCTGTTTTACAGGATATTCGAGAATGGTGACATATCCGTCTTTCGTAACACAGCGCAGGGAAATATAAACTTCCACATGCGATTTATTGAATAGATCAATGGTGCCGTAAGGAAGGGTCGGAGGCAGCGTCCCATAAGAAAGCGGTTGAGGCGTTCCTTGGGTTGCGGATGCGTTGGCAACCACCGTCTCTGTGGTAGTTTGAATAGTACCAGTAATCGCTGTTTCAGTACCAAGGGTTGGTGTGCCTGCAAGGAGGGTTGCCGTCAGAGTTAGCAAAACCGGGTTGACAGTCTCTGTCGGTGTAGGCTGTGTGGCAGTAAACGATGGGGTAACGAGAACGGGTGTCGAGCTTGGGACAGACGTATCTGTTGGTAACGCCTGCAGAGTCTGTTGCGAGAGCACCGCCGCAGTGCCTTGCAGGTCAACGTCAGAGACTGGAGTCGGATTCTCTTGTGACTGAGGAAGGGCTGGTAAACACGCACCAACCAATAAACTTACTGCAATCGAAAGAAAAAGAATCCTCTTCATATGCGGCTCAACTCGTTTAGGCTTGCTGCCCGGCAACTTCCATGAATTGAGTTACCACATCACGCAACATTTTTTCAGGAAGAGCGCCAACCTGACGGTGAACCACCTTGCCATTCGAAACGAACAGAAGGGTCGGTATGCCTTGAATGCCAAACTTTTGCATCCATTGCGCATGGTCATCCGTATTGACTTTCGCGATGACAATCTTGCCATCCAATTCTTTAGCAAGTTTATCCAATGTAGGGGCGATCATTTTACAGGGGTTGCACCATGGCGCCCAAAAATCCACGATTACGGGAAGTTCAGATTGCATGACAACTTTTTCAAACGATTCGTCTGTGATATGAAGAGGTTCTCCGGACATTTTTCCTTATTCCTTATTTCTTTTGGTTCATCATATGCTTTATTTTGCCAAACGAGTATAACATAAAAAATACTGAACTATTACGCCTGTAGGGTATAATCGCCGCCCATGAGCATATTCTCACGTTGGCGTGAAGGACTTTCGCGCACAAGTAAAGCAGCACTCGGTCAGATCGCCTCCATCCTCGGCACATCTGAAATAACCGAGGAAACCTGGGATGAACTGGAAACAATATTGATCCAGGCAGATTTGGGGATCGAAACCACAACCTCTATTTTGGATTCACTCAAACGCCTCACCCGGACCGAAGGCTTGATCCGCTCCGAACAACTTTTTTCTGCGCTGAAACAGGAATTGCGCATCCGCCTCGTTCTGCCGCCTGAACTGCGGTTTGACCATAACCCCACCGTGATCCTTGTAGTTGGCGTCAACGGTTCAGGCAAAACAACCACCATTGCAAAATTATCCGCACTTTATACCGGTATGGGTAAAAAAGTCCTTTTGGGGGCAGCCGACACCTTTCGTGCCGCAGCAGTAGACCAACTTCAAGTATGGGGCGACAGGCTGACCGTTGAAGTGATTTCCGGCGCGCCCGAGAGCGACCCTGGTGCGGTGGCGTTTAATGCTGTTCAAGCGGGGATTGCTCGCGGTGTAGACATCGTCATGGTCGATACGGCTGGACGTTTACATACCCGCTTCAATTTAATGGAAGAACTTAAGAAGGTAAATCGTGTGGTTGGGAAGGCGCTGCCCGGCGCACCGCATCAGGTCTGGCTGGTTCTAGATGCCACGACCGGACAAAATGCTCTTCAACAGGCACGCTCTTTCAAGGATGCGGTACAGGTTACTGGCGTCATACTAACAAAGTTAGATTCATCTGCGCGGGGTGGCATGGCATTTGCCATTCAACGAGAACTCGGTTTACCGATCCTGTTTGCTGGGTTGGGCGAAAAACCCGAAGACCTGACCCCATTTGACCCCGACGCCTTTGTAGATGGTATTTTGAGCAATAATCAGGAGTAGATAGAAATGCAAGATCTGTTACAACGTTTGAACACTGTAAATGAAACCCTCCAACAATTATTGGAGCGTCTTTGACCTGATAGGGAAACAGAACCAACTTTCGCAGCTTGAAAGTGATATTGAGCAGCCCGATTTTTGGAACGATTCCACTTCGGCTCAACGCGTGATGAAATCTGTCGCTGCCTTGCGCGATGAAGTGGATGGGTGGAATCGGATCAAACAACAAGTTCATGATCTCACAGACCTCGTGAACTTAAACGACGAATCACTCCGGGAGGATTTGGAAAAAGAGGTTCGAACACTCGAAGCCGAATTGGAGAAGCGGGCGTTTGCTGCGATGTTATCGGGTCCCTTTGACCATGATGATGCCATCCTTGCCATTCATGCAGGGGCGGGGGGAACTGACTCGCAGGATTGGGCAGAAATGCTGCAACGGATGTACTTGCGCTGGATCGAGAGTCGGGGCTTTACCGCAGAGATCATAGACTCAACCCCCGGCGAAGAAGCCGGAATTAAAAGTGTGACCATTGCGGTTGGCGGACGTTTTGCTTTCGGGTTTATGCGTTCCGAAAAAGGAGTGCATCGCCTTGTACGGCTCTCTCCATTTGATGCGGCACATCGACGGCACACCTCGTTTGCCCTCGTGGAGGTTTTACCTCAGGTGAGTATGGATGAGGCGGATGTTGAGATCAACCCGAGCGATGTTAAACTGGATGTGTTCCGCTCTTCAGGTGCAGGCGGACAAAACGTACAGAAAAATGCAACCGCAGTGCGCCTGACGCATCTTCCAACTGGAATTGTGGTGACCTGCCAGAATGAGCGTTCACAAACTCAGAACCGTGAGTTTGCCATGCGTATTTTGCGTGCCCGCCTGGTGGAGCTAAAGCATGCGGAAAAAGAAGAAGAACGAGCTGTATTGCGCGGCGAATATACCAAGGCAGAGTGGGGCAGTCAGATCCGTTCCTATGTTCTGCATCCATATCAAATGGTTAAGGATCATCGTACCGATTTTCAGGTTGGGAATGCCCAATCTGTGTTGGATGGTGATTTAGATGGCTTTATGGAAGATTACCTAAAGAACAGTGCAGGGAAATAACCTATTCAGGGTTTGTTAAACGAAAAGAGCGGGCAAAAATGCCCGCTCTTTTCGTTTTCTGATTAGCCGCCTGTGGGGAGGCGCTTTTCCAAGGTGCTGCTGTACAGGTTTTCCTGTTCTTTTGAAGTGGACTTGATGGATTTGGCGCGGATATTCTTTTTGCCGTTCGCCTTATCCAATGCCTGCTGCCAAGCAACTTGCATTGCGGTGTACTGAGGTTCGTTGGAAACTTCCTCTTCGATCTCGAAGGTTTCTTCTTTTTTACCCTTGCGCTTGCTTTTTCCTTTGCGTTCGGGTTCGTAGGTTTCTTCTTCGACGGGGAGTTCCTGAAGCGCTTTGATGCTCAAGCGGATCTGGCGCTTGCGACGGTCGACATCCAACACTTTCGCTTCGACTTCATCGCCAGGTTTGACGACATCACCAGCGGTCTTGACATAGCCGTGGGCGAGTTCGCTCACGTGGATCAAGCCGGGGCGTTCTGCGCCAAAGTCAACGAAGGCTCCGTAGGTTTCAAGGCGGGTCACTTTGCCTTTGACGACCATCTCAGCCTTGAGTTCTTTCCAATCATAGGCGAGCGGTTCGATCATGGTCAGCTCAACGCGGTCTTTGCGGACGCGCTTGACCCAGACGGTAACGTCCTGTCCTTCCTTGAGAACATCTTCCACTTTGTTGACAGGGGTTTCGCTGATCTGTGAAATATGGAGAACGCCGGGAAGGCTTTGTCCAATATCCACTAACGCTCCTGCGAGGGTGGTCTTCAAAATTTTTCCGTTCAGTTTGGTTTTGGGTTCTAGCGCTGTAGTGGGGGCGCTGTCGGGTGTAGTCATGGTATGCTCCTGCTGTTTGAAATAATGCCGAGGGTCGATTATACCTGTCTGACATTGAACCGTCAATGTATTCGATATCTTTCATTCTTGCAATGAATCGATGCCATTGCGAGCAGGAAAAGTTTGCAGAGTAAAAAACGGCTCGTAAAACGGGATCAACTCTCGGCGTGGAATGAAGCGGACCTTCATCCTGCTTGACGTGATGCGATCTCTTTGCGTACGACCGGGGCAACCTTTGTTCCAAAAAGTTCGATGGCGTGCATCATTTTTTTGTGCTCGATGGAGTTGTTGCCCATGTAGAGAAGGAAGCGCTGGTGTTTGAAGAGGTCATATTGGAAGAGTATTTTCTCAACGATCTCTTCAGGAGTGCCGACGAAATCGGAGCCGCGCAGATGACGCTGTTTTTCGAGTTGGTCTTGGGTGGCGGGTGCCCAGCCGCGTTCACGCCCGATCTTGTTCATCATCACGGTTTGAAGGGGATAGTATTCATTAACGGCTTCTTCGGCGCTATCAGCGATGAAGCCATGTGAATTAATGCTGAGCGGAATTTCGTTCGGCTCAAAGCCATATTCTTTTGAAGCCTGGCGATATAGGTCTAGATAGGGGGCGAAACGTTCGGGCATGCCACCAATAATGGCGAGTGCCATAGGCAATCCCATGGAGGCGGCGCGGACGACGGACTCAGGGGTTCCGCCAACTGCCACCCAGATCGGAAGTTTCTCCTGCACCGGACGCGGATAGACACCCAGGTTGCCAAGTCCTGCGCGGTAGGTCCCTGACCAGGTGATGTTGGTTGATTCATTTAGTTTTGAAAGCAGGCGCAGCTTTTCATCGAAGAGCCCGTCGTAATCGTTGAGGTTATAGCCGAAGAGTGGGAAAGACTCGATGAATGATCCGCGCCCAGCCATGATCTCGGCACGCCCGTTGGAGAGAAGGTCAACGGTGGCGAAGCGTTGAAAGACACGCACGGGGTCATCGGAGCTGAGTACGGTAACGGCAGTGGAGAGGCGAATATTCTTCGTGCGAGCGGCGGCAGCACCCAGTATGACTTCGGGCGCGGAGGAGAGATACTCTTCGCGGTGATGTTCGCCAATGCCGAAGACATCCAGCCCGACCTGGTCTGCGAGTTCGATGGTTTCGAGTAAATTTTTCATCACCTCGGCAGGGTTTTGGGTACTCCCTGTCAGTGGGTTTGAACCGGCATCTACAAAGTTATAAAAGCCCAATTCAAAAGGGCGGGTTTGGTTATTGGATGGTTGAGTCATTTTCTTTTCCAGAAATGGATTTTGTTTCATATAGATAGGTCTGTAGAGAACTTCTCTTACTTGTGATTACAATAAAATACATAAAAATCCCCCGCATGTGCAGGGGATTTTTTATTGTCTACCAGCGTTGTCTGTCGTTGCCGCCCTTGGGTTTTCGTCTGCGGTCGTTTCCGCCTCCGCCGCCGAAGCTACGTTCCTCGCGCGGACGTGCCACATTGACCGTGAGCGGGCGTCCTTGGAAATCTTTGCCGTTGAACATGCTGATGGCGTTTTGCATGTCCTGTTCGTTTTCCATTTCTACGAACGCAAAGCCTTTCGAGCGCCCGGACATTTTGTCCATGATCACCGCCGCAGATTTGACCGTGCCTGCCTGGGCAAACAGGGTTTGCAGATCGGCATCGGTGGTCGAATAGGTGAGGTTACCAACATAAAGCTTGTATTCCATTTTTTTTCTCCTGGATGTGAGCAATGCCGGGCTTCTGCCGCATTACTGCACCAATGCTCCGTCCCAGTGTTGATGCGAACATGGACGGGTGAACCGATCGTGCATGAGAGTTATTCTGCAAACATCCAGGCGTTAACTCGTGAGACATCCGGCTGTTTGATGACCTGACTTCATCCATGCATCTAAAGCGATTGTATCATGGGAAAGCGGTCTGGAAGCGTTACGAAAGAAGCCCGGAGCCGTTGAGAATATTGAGGATGATGACGAGGATTCCCAGAATCCAAACCGGGACGAAGAAGAAGTAGCCGCCCAGCGTTTTAGACATGAGCCAGCCCGCTTGGTTTCGCACGCGCAAGCGGATGATCATATCCATCAAGAAGAGCGCAACACCGACCATGATCATGATGGGGGCGTCACCTAATTTGAAGATAAAGCCGCCCACACCGGCGATAACGCCGCCAATGATGAACATGATGACTCCCAGTGCATTTCCTCGAACATGTAACATATGATTTTTCCCTTTCAGAATAAGATTAAGGTTGTGTTTCTGGAGCTTTGAGTTGATATTTTACAATATTATCGCTCTGACTTGTAATGGCGTACATGAAATTCTGTGAGTCAAAGTCCACGCCCCAGAAGGAGCCATCGATCTCAGCAACAAAGTTGTAGTTTTCATCATAGACCTTTACGTCGAAGAAATCGACGATATAGATACGCCCATAATTATCAAAAGTGATCTGACGCACGCTGTCGAACTCGCCGCTAAAACTGTCTATAAATTCGCCGGTGGGCGAGAACTTCAACACGTCTTTGTTGATGCTGCCGCTGAAATAAATGTTGCCGTACGCGTCCACACCCAGTGCGCCAAAACCAGGTGACTCGCCGGAGACTTCTTCAATGGTCTCTCGTGTGATTTTCAGGTCAGTGCTGCCGTCTGCTTTCAGGCGAATGATGCCTTCATTGGAAATGGCATAGATCACATTGTTGGGTCCGATGCTGATGGAGTGGATGATGAAAAGATCGTCTTCATTGATCATCTCTCTCAAAAGTTCGCCGTTTTGGTTGTAGACCAAAATGCCATTAAACCCAGGGATGTAAATGGTTCCATCACTGCCGACGACCATGTTATCGGGGTTGAGGTCTCTGCCGTCACTTTCGGTGGCGGTGAATTCAGAATGGTTATTGCCCTGCGAGTCGAAGATCTGCACCTT